>JAXITB010000098.1:0-8307 GCA_034680305.1 Polaromonas sp.
ATTCCTTGTACTTGCGCCGGATCTTGGTCAGCAGGGCATCGACCTGGGACTTCAGGGCCTCCATGCCCAGGCCTTCGGCAAAGTTGACCTCCCCGCACTTGGCGTACATGGGGTTGATCAGCCACGGGTCGATCCCCAGCAACTTGGCAAAGCGCTTGCAGATTTCCTCATAGGCCTGGAAATGGCGCGACTTGCGGCGCACCGACCAGCCCGCATGCAAGGGCGGCAGCAGATGCTGCTCATGCAGATCCTCCAAGATGCCCGGCACTCCGGCCGAAAGGTCGTTGTTGAGCAAGATCGTGCAGGGGTCGAAATCTTTCAGGCCCAGGCGGCGGTCGGTTCGAATCAGCGGCTCGATGGTGAGGCTTTCCCCCATCGGCAGCTCAAAGGTGGTGGGCTCCTTGATTTCCGAGCTGAGCGAACCAAAACGCACGTTCAGACCCGTCTGATGAAAGATCCGCTTGAGCTGTACGACGTTGGACAGATAAAAGGTATTGCGGGTATGGCTCTCGGGCACCACCAGCAGATTGCGCGCTTCGGGGCAGATCTTTTCGATGGCCGCCATCGCCGCCTGCACCGCCAAAGGCAGCATTTCCGGCGTGAGATTGTTCCAGCCCCCGGGGAACAAATTGGTGTCTACAGGCGCAAGCTTGAAACCGGCGTTGCGGATGTCAACCGAGCAATAAAACGGCGGCGTGTGCTCCATCCACTCCAGGCGAAACCAGCGTTCAATGGCGGGTGTGGAGTCGAGCACCCGCTGCTCGAGTTCATTGATGGGGCCGTTGAGGGCGGTAATCAGGTGAGGAACCATGCATCGACTTTCAAAAGGGACAGACGCCAAACAGGGCAGGCCGCCAGGCCCGGGCCAAAGCGCGACCGGTCAGGAGCGCACCTCGCCCTGGCCCAGCACCACATATTTCAGGCTGGTCAGCCCTTCAATGCCGACCGGGCCGCGGGCGTGAAATTTGTCGGTCGAGATGCCGATCTCGGCGCCCAGCCCATATTCAAAACCATCGGCAAACCGGGTGCTCGCGTTGACCATCACGCTGGCCGAGTCCACCTCGCGCAAAAACTGCTGGGCATGCAGGTGATCGCGCGTGATGATGGCATCGGTGTGATGACTGGAATAGGCGTTGATGTGAGCGATCGCTTCGTCCACACCTTCGACCACCTTGATGCTGATGATGGGTGCCAAGTACTCTTCGGACCAGTCCTGCGTCGTCGCCGGGCGCAGCAGGGACTGCGCCTCAGGCACGGTTTGCAAGATCGCCAGCGCCTGCGCATCACAGCGCATTTCCACGCCCTTGTCGGCAAAAATGCGACCGATCCGGGGCAGGAATTGGCCGGCCACAGCGCGGGCCACCAACAGGCCCTCAGCGGCGTTGCAGGGGCTGTACTTCTGTGTCTTGGCGTTGTCGGTCACCGTCACCGCCATGTCCAGGTCACAGGGGTCATCCACATACACATGGCAATTGCCGTCCAGGTGCTTGATCACCGGCACCTTGGCCTCGCGGCTGATCCGCTCGATCAGGCCCTTGCCGCCGCGAGGAATGATCACATCGACAAATTCAGGCATGGCGATCAACAGGCCCACCGCCTGCCGATCGGTGGTGGGCACCAGTTGCACGGCCCGGGGCGGCAGACCGGCCTCACCGAGGGCCTGCTGAACGAGCGCGGCCAGGGCGGTGTTCGATTCAATGGCCTCCGAGCCGCCGCGCAAGATGGCCGCGTTGCCACTCTTGATGGCCAGCGAAGCCGCCTCAATGGTGACATTGGGCCGGCTCTCATAGATCATGCCGAAAACCCCGATCGGCACCCGCATTTGCCCCACACGGATGCCGCTGGGCTGCTGCTTCATGCCGATGATCTCGCCAATGACATCGGCCATGGCAGCCAACTGCTCGCAGCCCTGGGCCACCGTCTCGATCGCCTTGGGGCTGAGCTGCAGTCGGTCAAGCAGGGGGCCGCTCAAGCCTGCGGCACGCGCACGCGCCAGATCGCGCTCATTGGCTTGCACCAGTTGGGCCTCTTGCGCACGCAGTAGCACGGCCAGCGCCCTCAGGGCCTGGTTTTTCTGGGCGGCGCCAGCCCGAGCCATGCCGGCCGATGCAGCCTTGGCATCGGCGCCGAGCTGATGCATCAAGGCGGACAGGACATCGGCCTGCTGAGCGGCCAAATCAGGAGCGTTCATTTTCACAATTTTCGCACGGGCCGGCCCGGGACGGCTCCGACACCCAGGACATGACCCAGATCAAGCCATCAGGCAGCCACCTGGGTCCGCCCCCCGAAAATGGCCGTGCCCACCCGCACCAGGGTGCTGCCTGCGGCAATGGCCGCCTCCAGGTCACCACTCATCCCCATGGACAGGGTATCCATTGGCTGATGCAGCTTGCCCGAGGCATTGATCTGGTCAAACAAGACGCGGGTCCGTCTGTGGACCGACAAGGCCTGTGCAAAGTCGGCCGCCGGCTCTGGGATGGTCATCAGCCCGCGCAGTACCAGATGCGGCAAGTCCTGCACCTGCAGGGCCAGCGTCAAGGCTTCGTCTGGCGCCAGCCCAGACTTGGCGGCTCCACCGTCGATATTGACCTGCAAACAAACCTGTAAGGGCGGCAAGTGCGCGGGTCGCTGCTCCGACAGGCGTTGGGCGATCTTGAATCGGTCAATGCTGTGAACCCAGTCAAAGTGCTCGGCCACCACCCGCGACTTATTGCTTTGCAGCGGCCCGATGCAGTGCCACTGCAAAGGCGGGACTGGCGAGTGCTCAGCAGCCCACTGCCGCAAGGCCAGGATCTTGCTCTGCCCCTCCTGCACGTAGTTCTCGCCAAACGCCCTCTGCCCGGCCCGCACCGCCTCGATCACCTCAGGCGGTCCGAAGGTCTTGGAAACCGCCAACAAGGTCACAGACTGCGGGTCACGCCCCGCTTCTTGACAAGCTTTGTCAATGCGCTTGCGCACAGCGTCGAGCTGGGTTGAGATGGGCGACATGTTCAGACTGTAACGCGAGGCCTTGGATGACCCTGCACGAACTCCTGGCCCTGGCGGTCGGGCAGAAGGCTTCGGACCTGCACCTGTCCAGCGGCTTGCCGCCCTTCCTGCGCATTCACGGCCGGCTGCAGCCAATGGCGCAGCAGGCGCTGTCTAGCCAAGAACTGGACCGCCTGGCCGAACCCCTGATGAGCCCCGAGCAGCGCCAGCAATGGGCGCAACTGCACGATGTCGATGGCGCGATCGAAGCTGCCGGCCTGGGTCGGTTTCGCTTCAACGCCTACTGGCAACAGCGAGGGCCCAGCCTGGCGCTGCGGCACATCCCACAGCGCATCGCCTCATTGGCCGAATGCCGCACACCGGCCATCCTGGCTGAGCTGGTGCTCAAGCCCAGCGGTTTGCTGCTCGTCACCGGCCCGACCGGCTCCGGCAAGTCCAGCACGGTGGCCGCCTTGCTGCAGCACCTGTTGCGAACCCAACCCGGCCACCTGATCACCGTCGAAGACCCGATCGAGTTCATCCACGAGAGCCCGACCGGTCTGGTCCACCAGCGCCAGCTGGGCCTGCACACCCGGGACTACAGCCAGGCGCTGAAATCGGCCTTGCGGGAGGACCCCGATGTCATCATGGTCGGTGAATTGCGCGACCTCGAGACCATGCGGCTGGCCCTGACGGCCGCCGAAACCGGGCATCTGGTGCTGGCCACACTGCACACCGCCGGTGCGGCCAAAACCGTGGACCGCCTGATCGACGTGTTTCCCGCCCAAGACAAAGAACTGGTGCGGGCCATGCTGTCGCAGTCCCTGCTGGCAGTGAGCTCGCAGATCCTTTGCGAAACCTCTGCGGGGCCGCGCCTGGCCGCCCACGAGGTCCTGGTGGCCACGCCGGCGGTGCGCAACCTGATCCGGGAAAACAAGGTCGCCCAGCTGTATTCGGCCATGCAAACGGGGGCCAGTCAGGGCATGCAGACCCTGGAGCAGGCACTGAGCGAATTGGTCAGGCAACGGGCCATTACAGCCGAGCAGGCCATGCGTCTGGCGCGAAATCCCGACAATATGCGCCTTTGACCCCGTCCGGCCCGCAGCGGGCCTTCACCAAAAAAAGGAATTGCATGAGCACCGCATCGATCAACGCCCGCCCGTATGACCCCGTCGCCCCAAAGCGGGTGGCCTTTCTCGGCCTGGGCGTCATGGGCTACCCCATGGCCGGCCACCTGGCCCGCGCTGGCCACTCGGTCACGGTCTACAACCGCACACCCGCCAAAGCACAGGCCTGGGTGGCCGAGTTCGGTGGCCGCAGCGCCGCCAACCCACGTCTGGCCGCCCAGGACGCCGACATCGTCTTTTGCTGCGTGGGTAACGACGAGGACCTGCGCTCGGTGGTACTGGGGGCCGAGGGGGCACTCGCTGGCATGAAGCCCGGCGCCAGCTTGGTCGACCACACCACCGCCTCGGCCGAAGTGGCGCGCGAATTGTTTACGGCGGCACAGGCACTGGGCCTGCAGTTCATCGATGCCCCCGTCTCAGGCGGGCAGGCCGGCGCACAAAACGGCATGCTCACCGTCATGTGCGGCGGCGAATCGGCCGTCTTTGACTCGGTCAAACCGGTGGGCATGGCCTTTGCCAAAGCCTTCACCCTGATGGGGCCATCCGGTGCGGGGCAGCTGACCAAAATGGTCAATCAGATCTGCATCGCCGGTTTGGTGCAGGGCCTGAGCGAAGCCATTGCCTTCGGCCAAAAAGCCCAACTGGACATGGACAAAGTACTCGAGGTCATCGGCAAAGGCGCCGCGCAGAGCTGGCAGATGGACAACCGGGGCAAAACCATGGCCCGCGATCAGTTCGAGTTCGGCTTTGCGGTCGACTGGATGCGCAAAGACCTGGGGCTGGTCATGGACGAAGCCAAACGCAATGGCGCGCGCCTGCCAGTGACCGCCTTGGTTGATCAGTTTTACGCCGATGTGCAGGCCCTGGGGGGACGTCGCTGGGACACATCCAGCCTGATCAAGCGTTTGCGCTGAGCCAAGACAGTACCCGAGACGCAACAGCCATCGCCCCGGGCCCGACCCGGGCGCTTTAGGGCTTGGACGCGGCGCCCTGCAGGCGATCGAGTTCCTGCTGGCTGATGATCTCAAACATGCGCACCACCCTCTGCACCCCGGAAACCGAGCGCGCCGCATCGGTGGCCATGTCCGACTCCTTGGCGGTCACGCGCCCCATCAGGTAGACCACCGAACGCTCCGTGGTGACCTTGACCGCGGTCACCGGTACCTTGGCGTCGATGAAGCCGGCCTTAACCTTGCCGGTGATCAAGAGGTCATTGGAGCGATCCCACAAAGACGGGGTGTTGAGTATCGCCAGTTCATTGACCACAGATCGCACGTTTTGCACGCCTGAGACGATTCGCTCGACTGCCTGCTTGTCGGCTGCACTGGCCACCTCGCCAGTGAGCAGGGCCAGCCGGTTGTAGCTGTGCACATCGACCCGCACTCGGGTACCCAATTGGTCGCGGATCTGCGACTTGGCACGCAGTTCGATGGTCTCATCCTCCAACTGGGTGCCAGCGGTGCGGCGGTCGGTGACCACCAACACAGTGCCTGCGGCACCCCCGATGACGAGCGGCGCACAGCCGCTCAGGCTGCCACCGAGCAGGGCCGCTGCGGCCAGGGTCAATGTGATGGACTTGAAAGCGTTCATGGGTTGGTCTCCTGATCACCGAGAAGTTGGGCATCCACGCCGTCGCAGATGCAGTGTAGGGCCAGCAGGTGGACCTCTTGGATGCGGGCCGTGCGCTCATGCGGCACGCTGATGTGCACATCGGTCTCGCGCAGAACCTGCCCCATCTTGCCGCCGCCCTTGCCCGTCAGGGCCACCACGATCATGTCGCGCTCGTGAGCGGCTTCGATGGCGGCCAACACATTGGCCGAATTGCCGCTGGTGCTGATGGCCAGCAACACATCGCCGGCACCGCCCAGCGCGCGCACCTGCTTGGAAAAGATCACGTTGTAGTCGTAGTCGTTGGCAATGGCCGTCAGGATGGAGCTGTCGGTGGTCAAAGCGATGGCCGCCAGCTCGGGCCGCTCACGCTCATAACGACCCACGAACTCGGCCGCGAAATGCTGGGCGTCGGCCGCCGAGCCGCCGTTACCACAAGCCAGTACCTTGCCCCCGCTGGTCACGCTGGCCAAAATGGCTTGAACCGCGGCGGCGATCGGTTTGGACAAAAGCTGCGAGGCCTGATACTTCAGGTCGGCGCTGTCAATGAAGTGCTGTTCTATGCGTTGCTCGAGCATGGCTGGCAATCATAGCGGCTCGCCGTCAGGACGCGTCAAATGCGGCCTTGAGCCAGCTGACCTCGGCCTGCGCGTCAGACCCGCCTTGAAGCAAGACGACATCAAAACGACAGGGTGGCAGGCTGGGCAGGCGCATGAGGTAATGACGGGCGGCAAAAACGATCCGGCGGCGCTTGAGGCCCCCAATGCTGCCACCCGCACCGCCAAAGTCACTGCGGCTGCGCTGGCGCACCTCCACAAAGACCAAGGTGCCGTCGGTATCTCGCATGATCAGATCGATCTCGCCGCCGCCCCGGCCGGGGGTGCGAAAATTCGACTCGATCCAGCGCAAGCCTTGGCGCTGCAGGAAGGCTCGGGCCACGGCCTCGGCCCGGTCGCCTTGCCCCTTGGTGGTAACCTGCTCGCTGTCGCTGGGGGCCTGACGCTCCCGAGCCGATCCGAACTGCTTTCCGGAACCCCGCATTGAACGCTTCTTTCGACTTGGCGCGGGAGGCCGCCCGCAACGCTGCCGGCCTGCAACACTACCCCGCAGGCGCACTGTACGTGGTGGCCACCCCCATTGGCAACCTGGCCGACATCAGCCTGCGCGCTTTGCACGTCCTCGGCCTGGTCGATGCCATTGCCTGTGAGGACACCCGACACACGCAGACCCTGCTCAAGCACTATGGCATGACCCGGCCCCTGCTGGCGGTGCATGAACACAACGAGAGCCAAGCGGCTGTGCAGTTGCTGGAGCGACTGCAGGCCGGTCAGCGACTGGCCTACTTGAGCGACGCCGGCACACCCGCGGTGAGCGATCCTGGCGCCCGACTGGTGGCCGCGGCACGCAGCGCCGGCGCCCCAGTCATTCCCGTCCCCGGGGCCAGCAGCCTGACCGCTGTGCTGAGCGTGGCCGGCATTGAAGGCGGCGCCGTGCTGTTCGCGGGCTTTTTGCCGGCCAAGGCCGGCGAGCGCGAGCAGGCGATGCAGGAACTGGCCCAGGAGCCGCGAGCGGTCGTGCTGCTTGAAGCCCCACACCGGATCGAGTCGCTGGCGCGTGATCTGGCCCGACTGGGCGAGCGCGCGGTGACGATCGGGCGCGAGTTGACCAAGCAGTTCGAAGACATCGCCACGGTCAGCGCCCAAGATCTTGGCGCCTGGCTGGCCCATGACCCCAAGCGGCTGCGCGGCGAGTTTGCACTGGTGCTGCACCCGGCCAAGTCGGCGTCTACCGACCCGCTGAGCGAAGGCCAGCGTGTGCTCGAACTGCTGCTGGCCGAGCTCCCGCTGAAGACGGCGGTGCGACTGGCCGCCGAGATCACGGGCGCTCCGCGCAACGCGCTGTATGAAGTGGCTCTGGCCCTCAAGCGCTCATGAATCCGAACGCCGCCAATCTGTGGCCGGCACCACTGTGGGCCCTGGCCTTTCTACTGGCTCTGCTGGGCATGGTGGCTCCTTTTGCGGTCGATACCTACCTGCCGGCCTTCTCCGGCATGGCGCAGTCGCTGGGCGCCAGTCCGGTACAGATGCAGCAGACCTTGTCGAGCTACCTGTTCGGCTACGCCTTCATGAATCTGTTTCATGGTGCCCTGTCAGACAGCGTGGGGCGCAAGCCGGTGATCCTGGGCGGCACCGCCCTGTTCACCCTGGCCTCGGCAGGCTGCGCCCTGTCTGAAAGCATCGGCACACTGGTCTTGTTCCGAACGCTCCAGGGCATGAGCACTGGCGCGGGCGTGGTGGTGGCACGGGCCATCATTCGCGACATGTTCCCGCCGGCGCAAGCCCAGAAGGTCATGAGTCAAGTGACCATTTACTTTGGCATCGCACCGGCCATCGCACCGATCATCGGTGGCTGGTTGTTCGTCCATGCGGGCTGGCAAAGCATTTTCTGGATGCTGACGGCCATCGGTCTGGCCCTGCTGGTGGCCACCCACCGGCTGCTGCCCGAAACGCTGCATCAAGAGGCTCGGCAGCCCTTTGAAGTTCGGAACTTGCTCAGCGGTTACTGGCAACTGGCATCGAGCCCGCGATTTCTGCTGCTCGCGCTG
>JAXITB010000099.1:0-8198 GCA_034680305.1 Polaromonas sp.
GGCGCCTCCTCCCCCTTAACCTCGCTTTGCAGTGCCCACCCGCGCACCCTCAGGTGTTGCGAGCGCCGCGTTCTCTGGGTAGCGATTCATTCCCGACTGACTTTGCAGCGTTAACCTATGTTCGTTGCAGCGGGTCTGCCGCAGTGACGTGATGTGCTTGTGGGAGCCGCGCCCTCGCGGCGATGCGGCGCTTGATCAGTCGCTGCTGTATTCAGGGCGTATCAAAGAAGGGCGCGCGGGTGGGCACTGCGCCGCTCGTGTCCTCCGTCGGCTGGCGCCTCCTCCCCCTTAACCTCGCTTTGCAGTGCCCACCCGCGCGCCAGGAGTCTGGGCGGCGCTCTTTCTGCCGCCCTGTCCTCAAAGCGTGACCTTGATTTCCAGGCCTTCGCGCAGCAAGACATCAGGCACTCGGCCATCGACGTCCTTGGGTACGAATTCCATTCTTTGAACGCCGCGCAAGACCGCGTCGTCAAAAGCCCGGTTACCGCTGGTGGTGATCACCTTGGCCTCGGTGATGCGGCCGTCGCGCGCGGTTCTGACCATCACCACCACCGACCAGGCTCCGGCATTGGGGTCGGTGTAGCGGGTGTTGTCCTTAATCAGTTGAACGATTTTTCCGGCGTAGCTCGACGAGGGCGCGGCCGATCGTGGCGCGCTGCCTTGCGCGCTCGGCGCGCCGGTGGCGTTGGCCACCGTGCCGGTACTGGCGGCCGTCGATGCGCTCGAGGCGCTGGCCAGCTGAGCCTTCATGCGGCGCAGTTGGTCCTGCCGCAGCTTGTCTTGCTCGGCCGCTTCCTTGCGGGCCTGCTCCTTGCGCGCCTCTTCCTTGGCCTTGTCGCGCTCTTTCTGCTCTTTTTCCTTGAGCTTGCGCGCCTGCTCGATCTTGTCTTTTTCGGCCTTCTCGCGTTCGAGCTTGTCTTTCTCGGCTTTGTCCTTGGCCGCTCTTTCCTTGGCGAGCTTTTCCTTCGCGGCTTTTTCTTTGGCCAGCTTGTCGGCCTGCTCAGCCAGCGCCTTTTGCTTTTCTTCCTTGCGCCGCTTTTCCAGGGCCAGATCGGCCTCGCGCTGTTCGGCCTGCTGGCGCAGCACCGCAGGCGGTGGTGGTGGCGGCTGGGGTGCCGCTTTGGGCGGCTCGGGTTCAGGGGGGAGCGTTGGCGCCGGCGGCGGTGGGGCGGGCGCTGCCTCTTGCACCGTGGGCGACCAGATCTCCGCGCTGAAGCTGACCATCGGATCGGTGCGCGACCATTTCACGCCCCAGGCCAGGGCCAGCACCAGCAGCGCGTGAGCCAGCAGGGACAGCGCCAGGGCCGGACCGCCGCTGGGCGCGGGCGGCGGGGTGAGTTGGTCCTGGGCGGTCGCGGCGTTCATGGCCTGCGTTGGGCTCATCCCGTGTTCAGTTACCGGTCTGGACCGAAAGCGCGATGCGACCGACGCCCGCCTTATTGAGCGCGTCCATCACCTTGACCACAGTCTCGTAGCGGATGGCCTTGTCGGCGCTGATCAGCACTGGCGTGGCCGTCTGCCCTTCGGGGGTTTCGGGCTGCAGGCGCTTGACTGCTTGGCCCACATCGGCCAAGCTGCTGGCCTGCGCCGTGCCCCCGCTGACCTTGATCTCGATCTTCTCGTTCTTGTCGACCAGCACCTGGATGGGTTTGACCGGCTGCGTGGCCGCTTTGCCCACGCGGGGCAGGGCGATCATGCTCGGGGTGATCAGCGGCGCTGTCACCATGAAAATGATGAGCAGCACCAGCATCACATCGATGAACGGGACCATGTTGATCTCGTTGATGGTGCGCCGCCCGCGCCCGCGTCCCTGTACGCTGGGCATCGCTTCAGTGCCCCGACGGCGACTGGGCGCCCAGATTGCGCTGCAGGATGTTGGAGAACTCTTCAATGAAGGTCTCCAGGCGGTTGGCCACCCGATCGATGTCGTGGGCGAAGCGGTTGTAGCCGATCACAGCCGGAATGGCGGCAAACAGACCAATGGCAGTGGCCACCAGCGCCTCGGCAATGCCAGGCGCGACCGTGGCCAGCGTGACCTGCTCCAGTGAGGCCAGGCCGGTGAAGGCGTGCATGATGCCCCAGACGGTGCCGAACAGGCCCACATAGGGCGAGACCGAACCGACCGTGCCCAGGAAGGACAGGTTGGACTCGATCGCGTCGAGCTCGCGCTGGTAACTTGCCCGCATGGCCCGGCGGGCGCCGTCGAGCAAGGTGGCCGCATCGTTGACCCGCCGCTCCCGCAGCTTCTGGAATTCGCGCATGCCACTGGCAAAGATCCGCTCCATCGGGCCGGTGTCCTTGGCGTTGCGCAGCGCGGCGGCGTACAAGTCATTGAGGCTGGTGCCCGACCAGAATTCGCGATCGAAATCGTCGTTCATCCGCTTGACCCGCTTGAGCCCGAGCAGCTTGCTGAAGATGGTGGTCCAACTGGCCAGCGACATGCCGATCAGGATCAGCACCACGGCCTTGACCACCCAACTGGCGTTGAGCAAAAGCGGAATGATGGACAGTTCGTGGTTCATGGCGTCGCTTGTAGTCCTTGCAAGACAGTGGCGGGAATGCGGGCAGGTCGCAGGCTGGCAGCATCGACCCATCCGATGCGTATTGTCGCCTCGCACAGGCGCTGGCCGCCGTTTCGCAGTTGCGCCTGCTGGACGATGCTCAGGCTGCCCCGGCCGCCCTTGAGCAACTGGGCAGTGACCAGCAACTCGTCGTCGAGCCGTGCCGGCGCCAGATAGCGCACAGCGGTTTCGCTGACCACGAACATGCCCCCGCACTGCTCGCGCAGGGCCTGCTGCTCAATGCCCAGCGAGCGCAACCATTCGGTGCGTGCCCGCTCAAAAAACTTCAGGTAGTTGGCGTAGAACACGATGCCACCGGCATCGGTGTCTTCCCAGTAAACCCGCACCGGCCAGCAAAATGGCGGCCGATCGCTGGGCGGCTGGGCCTCAGGCAAGCACCGCCTCCAGGCGCGAGACCGCCTCGCGCAGCGCGTCCATGCTGCTGGCGGTGGAAAAGCGCAGGTAGCGCTGCGGGTCGGCCTGCCCGAAATCACGGCCCGGGGTGACCACCACCCGGGCGCGCTGCATCAGTTCAAAGGCCAGGTCCCAACTGCCGCCAGTGCCGTCTGCCTTGCCTGCCGGCAGACCCAGGTGTTCGATGGCGGCGCTGGCGTCGGCATAGGCATAAAAAGCGCCGTCGGGCCGCACCGGCACCTTCAGGCCCAGTCGCTCGAGTTCGGGCAGAAAGTAGTCGCGCCTGGCCTTGAATTGCATCCGGCGGCGCTCGTATTCGTTCAGGCTTTCGGGTTCGAAGCAGGCCAGGGCCGCTTGTTGGGCCAGTGCGCTGGCACAGATGAACAGGTTTTGTGCCAGACGCTCGATCACCGGCACCAGGGCCGGCGGCACGACCAGCCAGCCCAGGCGCCAGCCGGTCATGTTGAAGTACTTGGAAAAGCTGTTGATGCTGATCACCGACTCGCCCAACTCGCCCAACTCGCCCGGCAGCGCCAGGGCGCTGTGGCCGAACTGCGCCTCGTAGCTCAGGCCCAGGTAGATCTCATCGATCATCGAGATACCGCCGCGGCCGAGCACGAATTCATGCAGTCGCCGGAACTCGTCGGGCGCGATCGAGGTGCCGGTGGGGTTGGAGGGCGAGGCCAGCAGCACCCCGCGTGTGGCCGGCCCCCAGGCCTGGCTGACACTGGCCAGAGAGAGCGAAAAACGCTCGGCCGCACTGGTGGGCAGCAGCACCGCCCGACCTTCGGCGCTGCTGACGAAATGCCGATTGCACGGGTAGCTCGGGTCGGGCATGAGGATCTCGTCACCGGCTTCGATCAGGGCCAGGCAGGCCAGTTGCAGCGCCGCCGAGGCCCCGGCCGTGATGACGATGCGCGAGGCCGGCACCTTTGCCGAAAAGCGATCGAGGTACCACTGGCTGATGCGCTCGCGTAGCTCGATCAGGCCCAGGGCGGGCGTGTATTGCGTGCGCCCATCGCGCAAAGCCCGCTCGGCCGCTTCTTGCACCAGCGGCGGGGCGGTGAAGTCCGGTTCGCCAATGTTCAGGTAGATCATCGGAGCCGATCCGGGCGGCGACTGGTCTTCGAGCAGACGGGCGGCCTTGGCCACCTCCATGACATAAAACGGGTCGATGCGACGGGCGCGGCTGGCGATGCGCGGGGTGTTCATGGCCGGCGGCCGACCTCGTTGGGCCGCAGTTGGGGGGCGAGTTGGTTAAGTACGCCGTTGACCCACTTGTAGCCATCGGTGCCGCCAAAGCCCTTGGCCAGCTCGATGCATTCATTGATGGCCACGCGCCAGGGCACGTCCACGCAGTGCCGCAGTTCGTAAGCGCCGATCCACAGCACCCCGCGTTCGATGGGCGAGACCTCGGTGAGTTTGCGGTCGATGTGTGGGGTGATCAGGGCGTCGAGTGCCTCGCCTTCCCGGATGCAGCCATGGAGCAGGGCGTCAAAGTGGGCGGCATCGGCCTTGTGAAAGCCGATCAGGTCGCGGGTGAACTGGTCGATGGCTTGCGCCTCGTTGCGGCCGACCAGGTGTTGGTACAGCGCTTGCAGGGCAAACTCGCGAGCGCGAGTGCGGGCTGATTTTTCGGAGGCCTTGCGGGGCGCCACAGGTGCGCGCTGTCCGGCCGCTGCTTGGGCTTGCGCGCCGGGATCGACGGGGCTGGCGCTCATGGCTGCAGGCTTTGCAAGAGCCGGGCCATCTCGACGGCCACCCGCGCGGCGTCACGGCCTTTTTCTTCCTGCCGGGCGATGGCCTGCGGCAGGTCTTCGGTGGTCAGGATGGCGTTGGCAATGGGCAGGCGGTAGTCGAGCGCCACCCGGGTGACCGCTGCGCCGCTTTCGTTGGCCACCAGCTCGAAATGGTAGGTTTCGCCTCGGATGATGCAGCCCAGGGCGATCAGCGCATCGAAGCCGCCACGCTCGGCCATGGCCTGCAGCGCCGTGGCTACCTCGAGGGCGCCCGGTACTTGCACATGGGTGATGTCTGTGACGCCACAGGCTTTGAGTTCCTGGGTGCAGGCATCACTGAGTGCCTGCGTCACGCCCTGATTGAACTGGGCCTGAACGATGCCGATGCGCAGCCCCTGGCCCTGGAGGGCTTGCGGCGCTTGTCCCTTGTCTGCTGCTTGCATGGATGTCCCTCAGGCCTTTAGTTCTTCTTTGCTCAGGTAGCCGGTGACTTCCAGGCCATAGCCGGTCATGCTGGGCATGCGTCTGGGGTTGCCCATCAGGCGCACCTTGCGCACACCGCTTTGCAGCAGGATCTGCGTGCCGATGCCATAAGAGCGCAGGTCCATGCGGCCACGGGTCGGAGCGTGGCTGGGGGTGGCCAGGCCTTCGAACTGGGTCACCAACTGTTCGGCGCTTTCGCCGCAGTTGAGCAGCACCGCCACGCCACGGCCTTCGCGGGCGATGAAACGCAGGGCCTCGTCCAGGCTCCACGAGTGCATGGTGCGGCCCGTCTCCAGGACATCAAACAGCGACAGGGGTTCATGGACCCGCGCGGCCACCGCGTCGGTGGGCGCCCAGCTGCCCTTGACCAGGGCCAGGTGCAGGCCGCCGCTGGGCTTGTCGCGCCAGGCATGTGCGGTGAATTCGCCCCAGTGGGTCGCCAGGGTTCGGCTGCCCACGCGTTCGACCAGGGACTCATGTTGGCTGCGGTGTTCGATCAGGTCGGCAATGGTGCCGATCTTCAGGCCATGGACCGCGGCAAATTCCAGCAGATCCGGCAGGCGCGCCATGGTGCCGTCGTCCTTCATGATCTCGCAGATCACCGCTGCGGGGGAACAGCCGGCCATGGCGGCCAGGTCGCAGCCGGCTTCGGTGTGGCCCGCACGCATGAGCACCCCGCCGTCTACCGCTTGTAGGGGGAAGATGTGGCCGGGCTGCACCAGATCGGAAGGCTGTGCCTGGGCCGCGACGGCTGCTTGCACGGTGCGGGCCCGGTCGGCGGCCGAGATGCCGGTGGTCACCCCTTCCGCGGCCTCGATGGAGACGGTGAAGGCGGTGGCGTGCTTGGTGCCATTGCGGCTGACCATGGGCGGCAGCCGCAGGCGTTCGCAGCGCTCGCGCGTCAGGGTCAGGCAGATCAGCCCACGGCCATGCTTGGCCATGAAGTTGATCGTCTCGGCGCTCACATGATCGGCTGCCAAGACCAGGTCGCCTTCGTTTTCCCGATCTTCTTCGTCGATGAGGATGACCATGCGGCCAGCGGCCATCTCGGCCACGATCTCCTGGACCGGCGAGATGGTCACGGGCGGGTTCAGGGGGGCGGGGGCATTCATGGGGCAATCTTTCTCTGGTCCTGCAGCATGCGCTCGACATAGCGCGCGATCAGGTCAATTTCGAGGTTGACGCGCGAGCCGGCAGACAGCCGACCGAGCGCGGTGTGGGTCACGGTGTGCGGAATCAGGTTGATGCTGATCTCGCAGCCATGGCCCGCTGTGGGTGGCAGGTCTTGGACCTGGTTGACGGTCAGGCTCACGCCATTGACCGTGATCGAGCCCTTGTAGGCCAGAAACCGGCCCAGCGCTTGCGGTGCCACGATGCGCAGCTCCCAGCTTTCGCCCACTTGGGCGAAATGCGAGACCTGGCCGATGCCATCGACGTGGCCGCTGACGATGTGGCCGCCGAGGCGGTCGTGGGCGCGCAGGGCCTTTTCCAGATTGATCGGGCCGGTCTCGTCGAGGCCGCAGGTGCGGGCCAGCGATTCGGCCGACACATCGACGGTGAACTGCCGCGCAGCCGGGTCGAGGGTGGTGGCCGTCATGCAGGCGCCATTGAGGGCGATGCTGTCGCCAAGCGCGACATCATCGAGGTAGTTTGCAGGGGTTTCGATGGTCAGGCGCTTGCCATGGGCCAAGGAACTGCCGAGGGGGTGGATGGCGGCGATGCGCCCCACGCCGGTGATGATGCCGGTGAACATCTAGCTATTTTCGCAGGGAATTGGGCGGCAGCGCCCAAGCCGGCTTACAAATCCTGGAAATCGCCTCGACCCGCCAGTCGGGCCATGAGCCGCAGGTCTGGTCCGACACCTTGGCAGTCGGTCCATTGCAGCGCCATGCCCGCCGTCAGATCGGTCAGGGCGGGCAGGGCCAGCATGCCTTGGCCCGGGCCCAGCAGCACCGGCGCGAGGTAGACCAGCAACTCGTCGATCAGGCGAGCGCGCATGAGCGAGCCATTGAGCTTGTGGCCGGACTCGACATGCACCTCATTGATCTCCCGGCTGGCCAAGTGCCGGACCATGGCCGGCAGATCCACCTTGCCGCTGGCGTCGGGCAGGCAGGTGATGTGGGCGCCGCGCGCGATCAGCGCGGCCTCGCGGTCCGGGTCGTGCACGGCGCAGTAGATCCAGACCGGCCCGCCGCCTTGCAGGATGCGCGCCTGCAACGGGGTTTCCAGGCGGCTGTCAATGATCACGCGCACCGGCTGGCGTGGCGTGGGCACCTCGCGCACGTTCAGGCTGGGGTCGTCGGCCAGCACCGTGCCGATGCCGGTGAGCACCGCGCAGGCTCTAGCCCGCCAGGCGTGGCCGTCGGCGCGCGCCTGTGCCGAGGTGATCCACTGACTCTGCCCATTGCCCAGCGCGCTGGTGCCATCGAGCGAGGCGGCGATCTTCATGCGCAACCAGGGCCTGCCGCGCACCATGCGGCTGAAAAACCCGATGTTGAGCTCGCGCGCAGCCTGGGCGCCGGGGCCCACTTCCACTTGCACGCCAGCGGCGCGCAGCCGTGCCAGCCCCTTGCCGGCCACCAGCGGGTTGGGGTCGGTCAGGCTGGCCACCACGCGGGCGACGCCAGCTTCGATGAGGGCCTCGCAGCAGGGGCCGGTGCGCCCGTGGTGGGCGCAAGGCTCCAGCGTCACGTAGGCGGTGGCGCCTTGGGTGGGGTGTCCGCGCGCCGCGGCGTCGCGCAGGGCCATGATCTCGCCATGCGCGCCGCCGGTGGCCTGGGTATGTCCTTCGCCAATCACCTGGCCTTGGGCATTGACCAGCACGCAGCCGACCGCCGGGTTGGGTGGGGCCAGCAGCCGGGCCTGGGCGGCCAGTTCGAGGGCGCGTTCAATCATGGGGGCGTCATTGAGCCGTGGTGCAGCAATTCGGTCGGGAGCGGGACTGGCCGGTGAGTGTAAGCCGCAGCACCGATGCGCAACGTGCCCGGCCGGCGTAATAACA
>JAXITB010000100.1:0-8178 GCA_034680305.1 Polaromonas sp.
CAGCCAGTGGGCCCCCTCAAGGAGCGTCGTGCCAATTGAGTAACTGCAAACCAGGCGCGCGAGAAAACTCCCGCACATTGCGCGTCACCAGCGTGGCCTGATGGCGCAGAGCCGTGGCAGCGATCAGGGTGTCGTGGGGCCCCATGGGCTGACCTTTGGCCTCAAGACCCGCCCTCAGTCGTGCAGCCTGAAGGGCGCATTCGGAATCAAAGGCAAGAATCCGCAGGGGCCGCAGAAAGCGCGCCAGCGCGTCCAAGCGTGGCGCGGCCACCTCTTCGGGCAGTCGCAGCAGCCCATAGCGCAGCTCGTACTCGACGACGGCCGGTACGCCCAGATCCGCCGGTCGTATCGCCTGCAGTCGCGGCACCACCTGCGGATCGCCCCGGAAGTAGTAGCTGATGGTGTTGCTGTCGAGGATCAGCATACTCGCCGATCAAAAACCCAGGCGGGGTACATCGGCCGCCGGCGACGCAGGCGCATCTTCGCGCAGGGGAAAGTCAGCAAACTGCCCCGCCAGTGCCAGGCACTCCTGCGGCCACTCATGGGCCGCATAGGTTCGGATCAGTTCGGCCACCCACCGGCTTTTGGACACGCCATTGGCCTTGGCCGCCTGGTCCACCAGGGCCTGAGTCGCATCGTCAAGGTAAAGGGTGATTTGGGACATGATCTGATTCCCCCGAAAAGTATATGTGCAAGTATAAGTTAGTTGCCAGAGGCAAACCTATGAGTTCGAAAAAGCAATCCCTCGTGCCAGAAACGTGTCACCAAAAAGCAAACCAAAGGTCCCCTTCGGGATTGACTCATGGTGGCGCGCCATCGAGGACTGATTGCTTGCTTTTTTGAGCGCCAAAGCGCCGGAAGAGTATTTTTCATTGAAAAACTAACGCCAGACATTAGAATATCAATGATGATTGCCCGATCTTTACGCTCCACCCTGACGAGGCGCCTGCAAGAGTCGGCCGCGGTGGTCTTGCTCGGGCCGCGGCAGGTGGGCAAGACCACCTTGGCCTTGACACTTGCCGAATCCTGGGCGCAGGGCGCGGTCTACCTGGACTTGGAGCGGCCGGCCGACCGACTCCGCCTGGACGATGCCGATGCTTTTTTGCGCGCCCAGGGCGATAAGTTGGTGATCCTTGATGAGATCCACCGACTGCCGGGGTTGTTCGAGATCTTGCGGGGCATCATCGACGAACGACGTCGCTCAGGTCAGCGTTTCGGGCACTTCCTGCTGCTGGGCTCGGCCGGCCTCGATCTGATGCAGCAAAGCAGCGAAACCCTGGCCGGTCGCGTGTCGTATCTGGAGGTCGGGCCCATCCACGCGCTCGAGTGGGCCGGCCTGGCCACCGATCAACTGTGGCTGCGCGGGGGATTTCCGGACAGCCTGCTGGCCGACACCGATGCAGCCAGTCTGCGCTGGCGCGAAGACTTCGTGCGCAGCTACCTGCAGCGCGACGTTCCCATGTTCGCACCGCGCCTACCGGCTCAGACCGTCGGGCGCTTATGGACCATGCTGGCCCACCAGCAGGGTGCCTTGCTGCAGCAGGCGCGCTTGGCCAGCAGCCTGGGGGTCAGCAGTCCCGCACTGGCGCGCTACATCGACTTGCTCGTCGACTTGCAACTGGTTCGCCGGCTCAAGCCCTGGAGCGGCAATGTGGGCAAACGACTGGTCAAGGCTCCCAAGGTCTACGTCCGTGACAGTGGCCTGGTACACGCATTGCTCGGCCTGGGCGACCTGCACGCGCTGACTGGACACCCGGTGTGCGGCCCGAGCTACGAGGGATTCTGCATCGACAACCTGATCGCCGCAGCGCCCGATTGCGAGCCCTACACCTATCGCAGCCATGCCGGCGCCGAAATCGACCTCGTCCTGGAACGAGGCGGCCGCGCCTGGATGGCCATCGAGATCAAACGCTCCAGCGCCCCCACCCTCCAAAAAGGCTTTGCCATCGCCTGCGATGACCTGCAGATTGAGCGGCGGTATCTGGTCTACCCCGGTCAAGAGACCTTCCCGATGCGCCACGGCGTTCAGGCCATCGGCCTGGCCGAGCTGATGCGCCGGCTGCAAGCTCAATGACCCATCGAGTCGCTCTCGTCGCCTTTCGCGGGCCTCGCCTGCATGCCCAGCCCTAAAAACTCGACCCCGGCGTAGCCAAAAAGGCCAACTCTTCGGGCGTGGAGGTGCGGCCCAGGATCTGATTGCGGTGCGGGTAGCGGCCAAAGCGGTCGATGATGGCTTTGTGCCTGAGCTCGAATTGGTGGCTGTCGGCCGAGGCCCGTGCCTTGAACAGTTCGTCGGCCACTGCATGGATGCGCGGCGACTCGCTGTGCATGTAGGGCATGTACAAAAAAGCGCGTTCGCCCTCGCTCAGAGCCAGGTCAGCACCTGCTGCCACCGCCGTCTGGGCCAATGCCAGGGCCAGCGGGTCGGCCTCAAAGGCGCCGGGCTGGCCGCGGTAGATGTTGCGTGAGAACTGATCGAGCACGATCACTTCAGCCAGCCGACCGTGCGGATCGGCGCGCCACTCATACAACTCGGCCTTGAGCGCCTGCTCATGCAGTGGGCCAAAGCGCTCGGCAATCAGGCGGTCAAAAGCCGGGTCAACCTTCCACCACTGGGCGGGGGTGACCTCATGAAACCAAAATTGCAGGACGGCTTGGTACATGTTTCAGGGCACTTGTTTTCAGCTCGCAGCTTAGCAGCCACCGGTCCAAAGCACCGATAAACCCAGCGCGGGCCAGAGTAGGACTATGTGGGGTCGGCCATCCAGGGACTGGCCATCCCCTGCCGACGCATGGGCTGGTCTTGCAGTTGCGCCAGCCAGGGCATGGCCGACTGACCCCAGATCTGCAGCGTCGGGGCCAACTGCGCCCTTTCACGGACGCAGCCCAGCCGCAGATTCATGACCTTCGGCCCATCGGCTTCGGTGGCGTAAAGCTGGGTGCCGCACTCGGGGCAGAAGGCCTGCGCACGGCGGTTGCCACTGGCTGCCACCTTGACGTAGTGCCTGGGCTGGCCCGAGACCTGAACCTGCTCGGCTGGCGTGGGCAGCACCGCACGAAAGGGCGCGCCCGAGAACTGCTGACAGTCGGCGCAGTGGCAGATCACCACCTTGCTCGGGTCCACCAGGGCCGTGAAGGAAATCGCGCCGCAATGGCATTGACCGGTGATGTGCATGGATGTCATGGCTGGATCCGGAGGAAAACGGGTCAGTCATCTTAGCCATGGATGAGGCAGGCCGGTAAAGCTTCATGCCAACGCGCCCCGCACGGCCTGCGTCAGACATCGCCGGGGGCGATCGGTTCGATTCGCTCACACGCGCTGGCGGCTGGCCCACTTAAGCTGGCAGTGACTGTTTCTAGGCCAGCCCATCCGCAGGCCCCTCACACGCCCATCCACTGACCGCAAGGAGTTCAGCCATGCCCCCAATCAAGACCCTGACATACTTGGCCAGTGCACTGGCCTTGGCCGCCATGGCCGGCTGTGCCGGCATGACCCAACAAGAAAAAAACACCGCCATCGGCGCCGGGGTAGGCGCCATCGGTGGCTCGATACTGACCGGCGGCAGCACAGCTGGGACCATCGGCGGGGCAGCGGTCGGTGGCGTGATCGGTCACGAGATCGACAAAAACAAGAAGTGACGCGTTGCCGCACTTGAAGACTTCGCCGCTGCTGCGGGAGGATCGGGGCCTGGCCTGTGCAATCCGCCCGAGCCCGTGGGCTGGACAGAGATTACGCGAGGCCGACCAAGCCCCTCGGGTAACAAACTGGTAACAACGCCACAGGCCCTGTGTGAGAATCCGCGGGACAACAACACCGAGGAGACTCATCCATGCCCAGCCGCGCCACCAAGATCGTTGCCACCTTAGGGCCGGCCAGCAGCGACCCCAACCTGCTCGAAAAAATGATCCGTGCCGGCGTCAACGTGGTGCGGCTGAACTTCAGTCATGGCAAGGCCGAAGACCACATCCAGCGGGCCGAGCTGGTTCGGCAGGCGGCGCAGCGGGCCGGCCGCGAGGTGGCCATCATGGCCGACCTGCAAGGCCCCAAGATCCGCGTGGGCAAGTTCGCCGAGGGCAAGGTGATGCTGGTGCCTGGCGAGAAGTTTGTGCTCGACGCCTCGCGCACCGAACTGGGCGACCTGCAAGGCGTGGGCCTGGACTACAAGGAATTGCCGCGCGACGTGAAGGCCGGCGACGTGCTGCTGCTCAATGACGGACTGATCGTGCTGACCGTCGATGCGGTCAAGGGTGAGCAGGTGCACACCACGGTCAAGCTTGGCGGGGAGCTGAGCAACAACAAAGGCATCAACAAGCAAGGCGGCGGCCTGACCGCGCCGGCCCTGACGGCCAAAGACATGGAGGACATCCGCACCGCCATGAACCTGCAGGCCGACTATGTGGCGGTGAGCTTTCCCAAAACCGCCACCGACATGGAAATGGCGCGCCAGCTGTGCAATGTGGCCGGCTCGGCCCTGCGCCACAAGCCCGGCCTGATCGCCAAGATCGAACGGGCCGAGGCCATCCCGAACCTGGAGGCGATCTTGCTGGCCAGCGACGGCATCATGGTCGCGCGCGGCGACCTGGCCGTCGAGGTGGGCAATGCCACGGTGCCGGCGCTGCAAAAGCAGATGATCCGCATGGCCCGCGCCGCCGACAAGGTGGTGATCACCGCCACGCAGATGATGGAGAGCATGATCGTCAACCCGGTGCCCACCCGCGCCGAAGTCAGCGACGTGGCCAACGCGGTGCTCGACGGCACCGACGCGGTCATGCTCAGCGCCGAGACGGCGGCCGGCCGATATCCGCTGGAGACCGTCGAAGAGATGGCCAAGATCTGCCTGGAGGCCGAAAAAGCCAGCGGCCACGAGATCGACGCCGACTTTTCCGGCAAGGCCTTCAGCCGCATCGACCAGTCCATTGCCATGGGCGCCTTGTTCACCGCGCAGCACCTGGGCGCCAAGGCCATCGTGGCGCTGACCGACAGCGGCTCGACCGCCCTGTGGATGAGCCGCCATGACATCCGCACGCCCATCTACGCGCTGACCCCCAAGCTGAGTACCCAGCGCAAGATGGCGCTGTACCGCAACGTGCGCCCCCTGCTCATGGACACCTCGGCCGACCGCGACACCGCGCTCGAGCAGGCCGAAGGCCACTTGCTCAAGCGGGGCATCGTGCAAAGCGGCGACATCTACGCCATCACCTGCGGCGAGCCCATGGGCGCGCCGGGCGGCACCAACATGCTCAAGATCTGCCGGGTGGCTTGAGCTGACGAGCGAGGTGCCTGCCGATTAGACGGGCTGGGCGGGCGACCGCCTGGATTCGAGGGCGCAGGGGCAAATTGAGCAATTCACTAGACCAGCCTAGTGTTTTTGCTAGAATGATCTAGCAATTTGCGAGCCCGCGATGAACCTTACCTTTAAACGCCCCTTTGTGGCAGAGCTGCTTGAGCGACTGCAGGGCGAACCTCGCCTGATTCAGGTGCTCACCGGGCCTCGACAGGTCGGTAAGACCACGGGGGTGCATCAGCTGATTGAGCAATGCGGCTGGCCGACACACTATGCCAACGCCGATGACGTGCTGACCAGTGACAGAACCTGGCTGCTGCAGCAATGGCAGCAGGCTTTGGTGCTCGGTCGCGGCGCCTTGCTGGTGATCGATGAAATACAGAAGGTGCCCAACTGGTCTGAAACCGTCAAGGCCCTGTGGGATCAACAGCCTGCCCGGCTGCGGGTCTTGTTGCTGGGCTCAAGTGCTCTGCAGATCCAGACCGGCGTCAGCGAAAGCCTGGCCGGGCGCTTCGAGTTGCTGCGGGTACACCATTGGACATTTGACGAATTGCGGACGGCCTTTGGCTATGACCTGCCGCGCTATCTGGCCTTCGGTGGCTACCCTGGCGCGGTGGCGCTGGAGGACAAGCCTGACCGCTGGTACGCCTACATGAAGGACGCGATCGTCGAGGCCGTGATCGGCAAGGACATCCTGCAAAGCCGCAAAGTGGCCAACCCGGCCCTGTTCCGCCAGGCCTTTGAAATCCTGTGCGCCTACCCGGCGCAAGAGATCAGTTACACCAAGCTGCTCGGTCAACTGCAAGACCGTGGCAATACCGATCTGATCAAGTACTACATCGAGCTGTACGGCGGGGCCTTCTTGCTCCACGCCCTGCCCAAGTATTCGGCCAAAGCCTGGCTCTCGCGCAGCTCCAGCCCCAAGATGTTGCCAGCCTGCCCGGCGCTGTACAGCATGGTCACGGGTGTTTCGGTGGCCAACGACGCCGAACAACGCGGCCGCGCCTTCGAACTGGCGGTAGGCGCCGAACTCATGCAGCAGCCAGGCCAGCTGTTTTACTGGCGCGAGCGCAATGACGAAGTGGACTTTGTGCTCCAGTACCGCGACCAGCTTTATGCGATCGAGGTGAAGTCAGGCCGGAAAAAATCGACCAAAGGGCTTGAGGTTTTTTGCCGTCAGGCGCCCCAGGCGCTGCGCGTCATCGTTACCCCCGACAACTTTGCCCAGTTCTCGCAAAACCCGCGGGCCTTCATGGCACAGGTGGGCCTGTAGGCCCCGAGGCAAGCGGCGTCAGGCCATGTAAGGCGGCCAACCGCCCTTAAAATCTCGCCAGTTACCGGCCGGTTACCAAACCGGCTGACTCCCTTCCAACCTTTCCCATCAGGACAGCACCATGGCCCTCGTCTCCATGCGCGAGTTGCTCGACCACGCGGCCGAGAACAGCTACGGCATCCCCGCCTTCAACGTCAACAACCTCGAGCAGGTCCAGGCCGTGATGGCGGCGGCCGATGAGGTCGGTGCGCCCGTCATCCTGCAAGCCAGCGCTGGGGCGCGTAAATATGCGGGCGAACCCTTCATCAAACACCTGATCCTGGCCGCGGTGGAAGCCTACCCGCACATCCCGCTGGTCATGCACCAGGACCACGGCACCAGCCCCAAGGTCTGTCAGGGGGCCATCGACCTGGGCTTTGGCTCGGTCATGATGGACGGCTCGCTCATGGAAGACGGCAAAACGCCGGCGTCTTTTGAATACAACGTCGACGTCACCCGCAAAGTGGTGGACATGGCCCACCGGGTGGGCGTCACGGTGGAGGGCGAACTCGGCTGCCTGGGCAATCTGGAGACGGGCGAGGCCGGCGAGGAAGACGGCATCGGCGCCGAAGGCAAGCTCGACCACAGCCAGATGCTCACCGACCCGGAAGAAGCAGCCGTGTTCGTCAAAGCCACGCAGCTCGATGCGCTGGCCATTGCCATTGGCACCAGCCACGGCGCCTACAAATTCAGCCGCAAACCCACCGGCGACATTCTGGCGATTTCACGCGTCAAAGAGATTCACCGCCGCATCCCCAACACCCATCTGGTGATGCACGGCTCGTCGAGCGTGCCGCAGGAGTTGCTGGCCATCATCAACCAGCACGGCGGCAAGATGAAAGAAACCTATGGCGTGCCGATCGAAGAAATTCAAGAAGCCATCAAGCACGGCGTGCGCAAGATCAACATCGACACCGACATCCGCCTGGCCATGACCGGCGCGGCGCGCAAGTTCCTGGCTGAAAACCCCGACAAGTTCGATGCCCGCGAATGGCTCAAACCCGCCCGCGCTGCCGCTCAGGCCGTATGCAAGGCGCGCTACCTGGAGTTCGGCTGCGAGGGGCAGGGCGGCAAGATCAAGGCCCAAGGCGTGCAGGTCATGGCCGGCAAATACGCGCGGGGCGAGCTGGCGCAGGTGGTGCACTAAGACTTGGCGCAGACCTCCCGGATAATCGGCAAGCCCGCTGCCCGGCAGCGGGCTTTTTTCTTTTGAGCACAGCCCATGACCCAAGCCCTGCACACCTCCGCCCTGCACTCCCTGCCCCTGCTTGCCCGTGGCAAGGTGCGCGACAACTATGCGGTGGGCAGCGACCGCCTGCTGATGGTGGCCAGTGACCGCCTGAGCGCCTTTGACGTGATCATGGGCGAGCCGATTGCCGGCAAGGGCAAGATCCTCACGCAGATGGCGCTGTTCTGGTTCGAGCAGCTCGGCGACCTGTGCCCCAACCACCTGACTGGGCAGGCCCCCGAGAGCGTGGTCGCGCCCGATGAGCTGCCGCAGATCGAAGGGCGTGCGATGCTGGTCAAACGCCTCAAGCCCATCCCGGTGGAGGCGGTGGTGCGCGGCTATCTGGCCGGCAG
>JAXITB010000101.1:0-8152 GCA_034680305.1 Polaromonas sp.
CAGGCTCAGTCCCCTCCCCCAGCCAGGCCATCAACACCCCGCTGCACTCGCGCACCGGATAGCTGCGCTGCTGAATCCGGCTGCACAAACGGCTGCCTGGCGGCTCGGCCGGCGTCTCGACACACTGACCAGTGACATCGAACTTCCAGCCATGAAAGGGGCAGCGCAGGCCGTCGCCCTCATGCCGAGCGAAGGCCAGATCGGCCCCACGGTGCGGGCAGGGTCGGTCGAGCAAGCCGAATTGGCCATGGGCGTTCCTAAACAACACCAGATCCAGGCCGAGCACCCGAACCGCCTTGAGTGGCCGATGGGCCATGGCCGGGTCCCAGCGTGGGTCAAACTCATCGAGCAAGGCCACCGGCTGCCAGTAGGCCCGCATCAGCTGCCCGCCCGGCGTGCCGGGCCCGACGCGGGTGATTCGTTCGTTCAAATCAGCTTTCATCGCTCAGTCCGTTCACAGCATTAGAGATGGCTGACTTGATCTTAAGCCCAAGGTCCCCCCGCGATGACGCCCACAGAGGGTCGACCCACGGCGAACGGGCTACCCTCCGGGCAAGCCCAGCCCCCGGCGCAGCGGTTGGCAGATCCCCCTTAGCCGACCATTTCAGGCTCGGCCATCCACTCACGGCCCTTGAGCATGGCCTGCCAGTAGATCGGTGGCAAGATGCGCTCTTTCAAGTACCAGGCCAGGGCAGACGGTTTGGTGCCGTCGATCAGCCAGCCGGGGAAGCTCGGTGCCAGCTTGCCGCCATAGGTGAATTCTGCCAAAACGATCTTGCCACGCTCGACCGTCAGTGGGCAGGAGCCGTAACCGTCGTACTTGGCTTGGCCCTTGAGTCGGCCCATGGCCACCAAGAGGTTGTGAGCGACCACCGGCGCCTGCTTTCGGGCGGCAGCGGCCGTCTTGGCGTTCGTTGTGTTGGCCACATCACCCAAGGCAAAGACGTTAGGGTAGGTCTTATGTCGCAACGATCCTGGATCAACGTCCACCCAACCTGCGGCATCAGCCAGGGGGCTGACACGCACAAAGTCAGGGGCTTTCTGTGGGGGTACAACATGAAGCATGTCAAATTCCCGGATCACTTTTTCCTTGGTCCCATCGGCCATGTTCCTCGTGAACGTGGCGCGGCGTGAAGCGCCGTCGATGGCCACCAAGGTCTCCCCAAAGTTCAGGCCGATGCGGTACTTCTTGACGTACTCCATCAGAGCCGGCACGTAGTCGGCCACGCCGAACAAGACCGCACCCGCGGTGCAGAACTGGATGTCAATGTCCTTGAGCACGCCCTGCCGGGTCCAGTAGTCTGCTGACAGGTACATGGCCTTTTGCGGCGCGCCAGCACATTTGATGGGCATAGGCGGCTGCGTGAAAAGCACCCGACCGCCCTTGAGTTGTTGCACCAGTTCCCAGGTGTAGGGCGCGAGGTCAAAACGGTAGTTGGAGGTAACGCCATTGCGACCGAGCGTCTCGGCCAAACCCTCAATGCCCTGCCAGTCGAGCTTCAGGCCAGGGCTAACCACCAATTGCTTGTACTTGACCAGCCGACATCCTTCCAAGACGATCTGACTGTGCTCAGGCTCGAAGGCTGCCACGGCGGCCTTGATCCAGCGCACGCCCGCGGGGATGACTGAGGCCATCGTTCTTGCGGTTTGGCCAGGGCTGAACACACCACCGCCGACCAAGGTCCAGCCGGGTTGGTAGAAGTGCGCATCGGCAGGATCAACGATGGCAATGTCAAGCCCCGGACTGCGCGCAAGCAGACTCGCAGCCACCGAGATACCCCCTGCTCCGCCGCCAATGATCACCACGTCGTGGGACGCGTCGGCTGGTTGGCCGGGTGTTTTGCCGCCATTGGCGATGCGTTGCACCAGAGCCTTCATGTCAAAGCCGGCCTTCTGCGAGGTCTCCAAGATCTGAGACAGGGGCATGGCTGTCGCCTGCGACAAGGCCCACATGGTGGTCGAGCGCATTCCGGTTCGGCAGTAAGCCAGGATGGGACCTGGCATCGTTTGCAGCAACTGCCCGAATGCGGCGCCATCTTCGTCGCGCACCTTACCGGTTTCGGCCGGAAGATAGTGGGCCTGCAGTCCATGCTCGTGGGCGGCGGACTCCATCTCCTTGAAGCTCGGTTGGTCCGCGCTCTCTCCGTCGGGGCGGTTACAGATTACCGACTTGAAGCCGGCCGCGGCCACTGCCTGGAGGTCTGCGGCGAAGATCTGCGGACTGACGGACAGATGCGGGGTGAGTGCTTTGATGCTCATGGTGTCTCCGGTGGAGGTTTAAGTTAAAGATGCATGGCGAGCAGCCCACGATGTGGAACTGCTGTGGGGGGTGATCGTTGTGCGACTGCTGACTGGCAGTGCCCGATCGATCCCAGCTTGTTCCAACTGAGATTGGCAGGCATGGGCTTGGGGTCTATCGGCTGGTAGATTGGCTTGCATCGTGGATGGCTTGGCGTCAGAAACTAGATTGGCCCCCAGAACGCACCGCTGGACTCGCCGTCTCGGCTAACCGAACCCCGTGGCGATGGCTGGTGGCGTCGGTGCACAGGCCGGGACATCTGAGCGGCTAAGCGCTTGAGTTTCCTGAGATGCCAATAGTCTATTGACAAATAATCCATTTGTCAATATAGTGTCGGTTACTAATATAAAAGGAGCTATCAATGATCCCCCACACGACATCGGCAACCCGGCCCGAAGTTCACGGCATCTTTGATCCAGCCACCTGGACGGTGACCTACGTGGTCTACGAAAAGCTGGGATCCTCCTGCGCCATCATTGACTCCGTGATGGACTACGACCCCAAATCGGGCCGCACGAGTCACAGCTCTGCCGACAAGGTCATTGACTTCGTGAAAAGCAAGCAACTGAAGGTCCAATGGATCTTGGAGACGCACGCCCATGCCGACCACCTCAGTGCGGCGCCCTACCTGAAGCAGCGCCTGGGAGGCCAGACTGGTATCGGTAGTCGCATTGCCGCCGTCCAGAGTGCCTTCAAAGGCGTCTTCAACATGGAGCGTGGCTTCAGGCAAGACGGCTCCCAGTTCGATCACCTGTTCCAAGATGGGGAAAGCATTGAACTGGGGGCCATCACTGGAAAGACCCTGGCGGTACCCGGCCACACACCCGCCTGCGTGGCCTATCAATTTGGCGATGCAGTCTTTGTTGGGGACACCTTATTCATGCCCGATGTCGGAACGGCCCGATGCGATTTCCCCGGTGGCGACGCCAAGACCTTGTACGCCTCGACGCGCAAGATCTTGAGCCTGCCCCCCGAAACCCGTTTATTCATGTGCCACGACTACCCGCCCGACAGTCGGCCCGTCAGGTTTGAGTCGACGGTGGCCGAGCAGCGTGCAAAAAACATTCATGTGCACGACGGCGTCAGCGAAGCGACATTTGTCGACATGCGGACCAAGCGCGACGCCACCTTGCAAATGCCGGCCCTCATCCTGCCCGCGGTGCAGATCAACATCCGCGCGGGCGAGTTGCCACCCAAAGAGGACAACGGCATCGCCTACGCCAAGATTCCACTGAACGCGCTCTGACATGACCGCCCTGACGAATCCCCAAGCGACCTGGGATAAGCGCTTTTCAACGCCTGAGTACATCTTTGGCGAAGAGCCCAATGCTTTTTTAGTGGCCCAAGCCGCCCGTTGCGAGCGTGGACATGCTCTGGCCCTGGCCGACGGCGAAGGCCGCAACAGCGTCTGGTTAGCCCGTCAGGGCTTCACCGTTGATGCCTTCGACTTTTCCGCCCCTGCGGTTGAAAAAGCCCGGGCACTGGCCGCCAAGCACCGCGTCAGCCCCCATTTCGCGTGCACCGGCTGGCAGTCTTTCGACTGGAAGCCCGCACATTACGACTTGGTGGCAGGTATCTTTTTTCAGTTTGCGACCCCTGGCGAGCGCACAGATCTGTTTGAAAAAATTAAGCACAGCCTCAAGCCGGGTGGCATCGTACTGATTCAGGGCTATGGCAAGAATCAGCTCAGCTACAACACGGGCGGCCCGGGCAAGCTGGACCACCTCTACGACGAAGACCTGCTGCGACAAGCCTTTGCGGGCTTTGAGGTGCAAGTCTGCGAAACCTATGAAACCACCATTCACGAGGGCCCGGCCCACAGCGGCATGTCGGCTTTGGTGGGCTTTGTCGCGAGGAAACCATGAACACCATCCATCTGGTCTGTCCCCACTGCAACACGACCAACCGGGTGCAGGATGACAAGCTGCAGGCCGAGCTCAGTTGCGGCAGGTGCCACAGTACCCTGCTAGCCCCAGCACCGGACAACCTGAACGAAGCGGCCTTCACGGCCCAACTGACCAAGAGCCAACTGCCCCTGGTGGTTGACTTCTGGGCGCCTTGGTGTGGCCCCTGCCGCATGATGGCGCCGGCCTTCGAAAAAGTCAGCCGAGACATGCACGGACGCGCCCGATTTGTGAAGGTCAACACCGAAGACGAGCCAGCCCTGGCTGGGGCCTACAACATTCGGAGCATTCCGACTCTGGCAGTTTTTGCGGGTGGCCGTGAAATTGCCAGACAGGCTGGGGCCATGACTGCCCCCGATTTGGCGCGTTGGGTCAGCGCTGCGTTGCTCACGGCCTAAAACGACTCACCACCTGAGGAAACATCATGATCAAAAACGTTGGCGGCATTGACCGCGTGATTCGCATCGTGGCAGGCCTGGCACTGACGATCCTGGCCGCTACTGGAACGCTGGGCCTTTGGGCTTGGCTGGGCTTGATTGTGCTCGGTACGGGCGTGTTCGGTTACTGCATGCCGTATCAGTGGTTGGGCCTGAACACCTGCAAGACCCCCAAAAACATCGCGGAGTGAATCACCATGGACAGCCTTGATCCTGTACTGCTGGCGCGTCTGCAATTCGCGGCAAACATCACATTTCACATTCTGTTTCCGACCATCAGCATCGCCATGGGATGGTTTTTGCTTTTTTTCAAGACCCGATTCGTGGCCACCGGCGAGCAGCACTGGATGGATGCCTATCAGTTTTGGATCAAGATTTTTGCCCTGACCTTCGCCCTCGGCGTGGTCAGTGGCATCACCATGAGTTTTCAGTTTGGCACCAACTGGCCGGGCTTCATGAACGCGGTGGGCAATGTGGCTGGGCCACTGCTGGCCTACGAGGTGCTCACGGCATTCTTTTTAGAAGCCACTTTCCTGGGCATCATGCTCTTTGGTCGCGGACGGGTGAGCGAATGGGTTCACACCCTGGCCACCTGGCTGGTGGCATTGGGCACGACCGCATCGGCCTTCTGGATCTTGGCGCTCAATTCCTGGATGCACACCCCAGCGGGCTTCGAGATGATCAACGGGCAGGCGCATGTCACCAGTTGGTACGAGGTGATCTTTAACCCCTCCTTCCCCTATCGCATGACGCACATGCTACTGGCCTCTGGCTTGACCGCCTCTTTCCTGCTGGCGGGCATCAGTGCCTACGGTTGGCTCAAAAACGACCGCGCCAAGGACGTGCTGGCGGCCCTGCGCACCGGTGTGACGGTGGCAGCCGTACTCATCCCCGTGCAGATCGTCGTCGGCGATATGCACGGACTGAACACTCTGAAATACCAACCAGCCAAGCTGGCGGCCATGGAGGGCATTTGGGATACGCAAAAGGGCGCAGCTGCGGTGCTGTTCGCCATTCCAGACAAAGCCACTCAATCGAACCTTTATGAAGTGGCCATCCCTAAGCTGGCCTCTTTCTATCTGACGCATGACTGGAATGGAGAAGTCAAAGGGATCAAGGACTTTGGCGACCAACACCCGCCGGTCGCACCGGTGTTTTGGGCATTTCGGATCATGGTTGGCGTGGGCCTGCTCATGCTGGCTGTCAGCTGGTTCGCGAGCTACGAAATGAGGTTCAAGAAGGCCCTGTCCAGGGGCACAGCCAGGATTCTGGTGGCCATGACCTTCGCTGGGTGGGTTGCGCTCGTCTCGGGCTGGTATGTCACTGAAATCGGCAGGCAGCCCTGGCTGGTCCAAGGCGTGCTGACCACTGCGCAGGCGGCCTCTCAGGTGCCCGCGGGCAACATTGCCTTGTCTTTAGCCATGTATCTAACGCTCTATATGGCTCTCTTGTCGGCGTATGTGTCGGTGGTGTTTTATTTGGCCAAAAAGGCAGTTGCAGGAAGCAGCGGGCCTCAGATCACCGCCGGAGGTCTCATTCATGCCTGATTTCGGAATCGATTTGGGCAGCCCGGCCGGCTGGTTGCCCCTGGTATTCGCATTGGTCATGGCGCTGGCCATGCTGGCCTACGTCATTTTGGATGGTTACGACCTGGGGGTCGGTGTCCTTCTCAACAGAGCAAAAAACGTGGCCGATAAGGACACCATGATAGCCAGCATCGGGCCATTTTGGGATGCCAATGAAACCTGGCTCGTACTTGGCGTGGGTGTCCTTTTAGTGGGCTTTCCCTTGGCCCACGGGGTCATCCTCGGTGCGCTTTATCTGCCGGTGGCCTTGATGCTAGTGGCGCTGTCTTTGCGCGGTGTGGCTTTTGACTTTCGGGTCAAGGCCAAGACCCATCACCGCCCGCTCTGGGACAAAACTTTTTATATCGGCTCTTGGCTGGCGTCCTGGTCACAAGGCTTCATGTTGGGACAACTCATCACTGGTTTCAAGCAAGACACGCCCGGCTACCTTTTCAGCGCCTTGATTGGCTTTTGCTTAGTCTTCGCCTACCGTTTGCTCGGCGCGGGCTGGCTGATCATGAAAACTGAAGGAGATTTGCAACTGAAAGCCGTCGTCTGGGCCAGAGGCAGCCTGTGGCTGACCGCGGCGGGTGTTCTGGCCATTTCGGTGGCTACACCTTGGGTCAGCCCGCGTATTTTTGAAAAGTGGTTCAGTTTTCCCAACCTACTGATGCTGTTCCCGATTCCGGCCATGACCATGGCTTTGTTCTTCGTGATCTCACGCAGCCTCAATCGCCTGCCCACCCGCTTGGCGCAGGGCAATCAGTATGGTGCGGCGGTCCCATTCGCCAGCACGGTCGGCGTCTTCCTGCTGTCTTTTTATGGGCTGGCCTACAGCCTGTTCCCCTGGCTGGTCATTGACAAGATCAACATCTGGCAAGCAGCCAGTTCGCCCGAGGCCTTGCTGGTCATTTTCTACGGCGTGTTGGTGGTGCTGCCAGTCATCATTGGCTACACGGTATTTGCATACCGAGTGTTCTGGGGCAAATCCACTGCCCTCAGCTATTAACTTCCCAAAGGATTCGCATGGCATACACAGCAAAATTCCAGCAACTGGCCGATGCGGCCATGGCCCAAGTCACTGGGGTGGCCCCTGAACAGGTGGATGAATGGCTCAAGGAAGGCGCGGTTGCGTTGGACATCCGCGACAAGGAAGAGCACGATGCCGATCATTTGGCCGGGTCACTGCATGTCAGCCGCGGCAAACTCGAGATGAATATCGAAGGCGCGATACCAGACCTCCATACCGCGGTGCTGTGCTACTGTAACGCCAACAATCGTGGCGCTTTATCGGCCAACACCTTGCGCCAGATGGGCTACGTCAATGCGCACTACATTGCAGGTGGCCTGAAGGCCTATCGCGCGCTGAGTTCGCCCAAGGCGGTATAGGCCCGGAGTAAGCCCAACCGACGCCTGAGATCAGGCTCGCACAAAGGCTGCCATGGGCCGGCGCGGCGTTGGTGTGGCTGGCGTCTGGGCATAACCGATCCGGCAGAACATTTGCACCGTGGCGTCGTGCGGTCCGGCGGGTGCCGGCAGACCCAGCATGAGTTGGTGGGCGCGGGCATAGTGCGGTGCCATTTCAGGAAACTCCTGCAAGGCCTGACTCATGGGGTGAACCCCCACGCCAAGTTCAGTGGCCTTGAGTTGCAGCCGCACATAGGCGCGCCCAGCAGCAAGCTGATCGGCGCGCCGATTGGTGCCAGACAGCCAGACAAAACCCATGGCTGTTCGGCTGTGGCCCTCGAAACGCGAGAGCATGGTCTTTTCGGCTTGACTGCCCTTGGCCGGCGGCTGAGTGCGATCGAACAGGCCGACGGCGTTGATCATTCGAATGGGCAGTTCATTGAGGCTGATGCCATCGCGGTGCGCAAGAATTTCAGCGGGCCCGACCCGGGTCAGGGCAATGCTTTCCATCACTGTGCGGGGCGTGAGCAATTCCACCTG
>JAXITB010000102.1:0-8123 GCA_034680305.1 Polaromonas sp.
CCGCGGCGGCCCTGGCTGCCGTCGCTGGCGGGCGCTGAGTCGACCGACCATGCGCGCCGCCCTCTGGCTCATTGCCCTGTTCGCCATCGCGGTGGCGGTGGCCTTGTTTGCGGGCAACAACCAGGCCGTTCTGACCCTTTTCTGGCCGCCGCACCGCGTCGATCTGTCCCTGAACCTGGCCTTGCTTCTGGTTGCGGTTATTTTTATGGTGCTGCACCTGGCCTTGCGTGCCTTTGCGGCGGCCTTCTCCCTGCCCACCCAGGCCCGTCGCTGGCGCGCCCAGCAAAAGGAGCGGGCCATGCAGGCGGCCCTGATGGACGCGCTGGCGCACCTGCTGGCCGGGCGATTCATTCGTGCCTCGCGGGCTGCTCAAAGCGCCTTGGCGCAGGAGCGTAGTCTGGCGCAACTGGCCGCCGAATTGGGGCATGACAGTGGCTACAGCCCCCAGCGGGGCCTGCAATTGCGTGCCTTGGCCCATTGGGTGGTGGCCGAAAGCGCCCAGGCTTTACAGGACCGACCGTTGCGTGACGAGCATCTGCGTTTGGCGCTCGAGCAACCAGCCCAGCGCTTGGGTGTCGAGACGCGCGAGGGCATCGAGTTGCGGGCAGCCCGCTGGGCGCTGGAAGATCGCGAGCCGATGCAGGCCCTGGAGCGGCTGGCCCGCCTGCCGGTGGGTGTGGCCCGACGCACATTGGCCCTTCGACTGCGCTTGAAGGCGGCACGACTGGCTCGGCAAACGCCTCAGGCGCTCGAGACGGCGCGTCTGCTGGCCAAGCACCGGGCGTTTTCGCCGCAGGCGGCCCAGAGCATCGTGCGGGGGCTGGCCATCGAATGGTTGTTGGCTGCACTTGACGTGCGTCAGTTGCAGCAGACTTGGTTGAATCTCGAGGACGAGGAACGCGCCATGCCCGATGTCGCGGTGCAGGCCGCTTCCCGCTTGATGAGCCTGGGCGGTGAGGCGCAGCAGGCCCGGCAGTGGCTGGCGGGTATCTGGAACCAGATGGTGGCGCCCGATGCCAGTTTGGATGAGGCGCTACAGGTGCGGCTGGTCGTCACCCTCGAGGGGGGTCTGTCGACCCTTGATGCCGAGTGGCTCTCCCGCATGGAAGCGGCCCTGACCAGCCGACCACGGGATGCCAATTTCCAGTACTTGGCCGGCATGGCTTGCATGAACCGCCAGCTGTGGGGCAAGGCGCAGATGCTGTTGTCGCAGGCGGTGTTGCACCTGCAGGACCCAGGTCTGAAGCGCCGGGCCTGGCAGGCCCTGGCTCAGTTGGCCGAGCAGCGCGGCGATGCCACGGCCGCCCAGCACGCCTTGCGTCAGCTCACGCAGTCTTGACTTTGGAGCTGATGGCGCGAGACGGCAGCGCGGTTGGCGCGCCGCCCGCCGCGGGCCCACCCTGGCGCCCAGCCGAGAGGCCACAATCGCAGGATCGGCCTCTGACCGCAATCAGGCCTTGGGTGCCGATGACTCGAAGGGCAGTTCCATATTGCGCAGATCCCGTCGCGTTTCCACCAGAATCAGGGGACCCTGGTCGATCTGGACCACCGGCGGACGCTCGCGGGGCACATGGACCGGCTTGGGCTCGGCGGCGATGGCCGCCTGCGCCTGGGCGATCTTGTCGGCGTCAGAGTTGACCCACTGGAGACCGGAACTGCTGGCCACCTGTACCAGGTCTTGCAAGGGCAGTTGGTAGGGCTGCACCTTGGGCAGACCCGCCGGCACCGGGCTGGCGGTCGGGGCACTGGCCACTGCGGCAATCGGCTCTGGGGTGCCTGTGGCCATCGGTGCGGCTTTTTCCTCAGCCGGTGCGGCCTGCGCCGCCATCTCCGAGGGTGCGCCCTCGGCAGAGGCTGCGGTGGCTGCTTCCTGGGACTCACCGCGCTCGCGCCGGTCGCGGCCGTAGCGGTCGCGGCTGCGGCGCTCGCGGGGCTGTCGCACTTCGCCAGCCTCAGGCGTGGCCTCCTGTCCGTCGGCCGGTGCAGCGGCTTCGTTGCCGCTGAGGTCCGGGGCCTGACGCTCGCGGCGTGGCCGTTCACCGCGCTCGCGGCGGGCCTCGCCATCGGATCGCGTGGCCGGTGCTGAAGTCTCGCCAGCGGCCTGCATGGCCGCTAGGTTGGCCGCTGCCAACTCCTGCTGACTGACTTCTCCGTCCGCTGTTGGGGCCACTCGCTCCGCGCGCTCGCTGCGCTCACCGCGTTCGCGACGGCCGCGCCCGTTGCCGCCCTCACGCGGCTCTCTTGGCTCTCTTGGCTCGCGCGCTTCGCGGGGCTCTCTCGGCTCCCTAGGCTCCCTCGGCTCGCGGACCTCGGTGCCGGCTTCGCTGCGAGCGCCCTCGTTTTGCCGCTCAGCGTTTCGTTCGCTGCCTCGCTCGCCCTGGGGCCGCGTGCCGCGTTGACCACGTCGGCCGTCACGCCCTTCCTGCGGCTCGCGGATTTCGCCAGTCTCAGCACTGGCCGGGCTGCGTGTCTCGCCACTGCGCTCGGACCGCTCGCCACGGCCGCGGCCGCCGCGACGACCGCCGCGCTCGCCTCTTTCGCCACGTTCGGCGCCACGTTCGCCACCACGTTCACCATTGCGCTCAGCCGATCGGGGCTCGCGCTTGTCGTCTTTCTTGTCCGCTTCTGGGGCTGCAGCCGGTACGCTGGGCGCCGGGCTGGCTGGTGCGCCACCAAACAGGCCTTTGAGCCAAGACACAAAGCCTTTTTCTGCGGTCGGCGCCGCCGTAGGGGCCGGTGCTGGGGCGGTGGGCTGAGGCGCCGGCGCGGCCTTGGCCTGCGGTTTGGCCGCCTCGGGCACGATGGGGGCCGGGGCGTCGGGCAGCACGCCCTTGATCACCGGCTCTTGCTTGTTGTGCTTTTCCTGGCTGCGGCGGGTGACGGTGGTCGGGTCTTCAAATTCCTCGGCCGTCTTGTAGCTGGCAGCCATGCTGTCCAGTCGTGCGTCGTCGTGCTTGAGCCGCTCGAGCTTGTAGTTGGGCGTCTCCAGGCTTTTGTTGGGCACCAGCATGACGGCGATGCGCTGCTTCATCTCGATCTTGGCGATTTCGCTGCGCTTTTCATTGAGCAGGAAGGAAGCCACCTCCACCGGCACCTGGCAGTACACCGCGGCGGTGTTGTCCTTCATGGAGTCTTCCTGGATGATGCGCAGGATTTGCAGCGCTGAACTCTCGGTGTCGCGAATATGGCCGGCGCCGCCGCAGCGCGGGCAGGGGATGGAGGCGCCTTCGGAGAGTGCCGGGCGCAGGCGCTGGCGGCTCATTTCGAGCAGGCCGAATTTGCTGATGGAGCCAAACTGAACGCGGGCGCGGTCTTGGCGCAGCGCATCGCGCAGGCGGTTTTCGACTTCGCGGCGGTTCTTGCTTTCTTCCATGTCGATGAAGTCGATCACGATCAACCCGCCCAGATCGCGCAGGCGCATCTGCCGGGCCACTTCGTCGGCCGCTTCCAGGTTGGTGCGGGTGGCGGTCTCTTCGATGTCGCCACCCTTAATGGCGCGGGCCGAGTTGACGTCCACCGAAACCAGTGCTTCGGTGTGGTCGATCACGATGGCGCCGCCCGAGGGCAGGTTCACGGTACGGGCATAGGCCGATTCGATCTGGTGCTCGATCTGAAAACGCGAAAACAGCGGCGTGTCGTCGCGGTAGCGCTTGACCCGGTGCTCATGCTCGGGCATGACATGGCCCATGAACTGCTGGGCTTGGTCGTAGATGTCGTCGGTGTCGATGAGGATGTCACCGATGTCACTGTTGAAGTAGTCGCGGATGGCGCGAATGACCAGGCTCGACTCTTGATAGATCAGGAAGGCGCCCTTGCCGGCCTTGCCGGCGCCGTCGATGGCATTCCACAGCTTGAGCAGGTAGTTCAGGTCCCACTGCAATTCGGGTGCAGTGCGGCCAATGCCGGCGGTCCGGGCAATGATGGACATGCCGTTCGGGTATTCGAGCTGGTCCATCGCTTCTTTGAGCTCGGCCCGGTCATCGCCCTCGATCCGGCGGCTCACGCCACCGCCGCGCGGGTTGTTGGGCATGAGCACCACATAGCGGCCGGCCAGAGAGATGAAGGTGGTCAGCGCCGCGCCTTTGTTGCCGCGCTCTTCCTTTTCGACCTGGACCGTCAGTTCCTGGCCTTCTCTGATCACATCATTGATGCGCGCCTGGCTGACCGACACGCCCGGGGCGAAATACTGCTTGGAGATTTCCTTGAAGGGCAGGAAGCCGTGACGGTCTTCGCCGTAATCGACAAAGCAGGCCTCCAGGGACGGCTCGACCCGCGTCACCACGGCCTTGTAGATGTTCCCTTTGCGCTGCTCGCGCCCTTCGATTTCGATTTCATAGTCGAGCAGCTTTTGGCCGTCGACGATGGCCAGGCGGCGTTCTTCGGCCTGCGTGGCGTTGATGAGCATTCTTTTCATGGCAATTTCCTGTCGTTCGCGTTCACATGCCCGAAATGGGCTGGGATGCCTTGAAGCAGGCGCGAGGCGAACGGGAATTGCCGGAGAGCCAGCACCAGCCGGACCGACCTCTGAAGGTCAGCTCAGCAGATGTGGCGTGGGCGCGTGGATGAGGCGGACAAGGGTCTGGCGCAGAGGGTACGGGCCATGAACGGCCCGGCTGGCCGGGATGAGCGGACGGCCAGGAACTGCAGGGCTCGTCTGTGGCAGCACGAAGCGCCACAGGCCCATGGTCAGCAGTCCCAACAGCAGTGTCATCGCGGGCATTTCCGAGAAAGACCTTGTTTTCACCTGAATCCGCCGGCAGCCTTGGAGGGTGTGGGGGCTGCCAGCTGGGGTATTCCGTGTATGTTCGTTTCGCGTCGACTTGGCTGCACCGTCGTGGCGAGTGGGGGCGTCTGGGCCAAGTCCCTCGATGGCGACGGTCAGTTGGCACCGACCTCCAGCGTGGCCGTCCCGGATTGTCTTGTTTGGTCTAAACTGCCAGACAAATCAATCACTTACGGCACGTCGCTGGTGAAATCCATTATAGGGGCAAGGCCCGCTTCAGCCAAACAGGCTCGCGCCCCCGCTCTGGCCTCCGCTTTGCGGGCCCCTGGCGCACCGGCACCGCCGCAGGTCAGCCTGTTGACGGTGGATGCCGACTGGGCGGGTCAGCGGCTGGATAACTTCCTGATGCGCTTGCTCAAGGGCGTACCCAAGACCCATGTCTACCGCATCATCCGCAGCGGCGAGGTGCGCATCAACAAGGCGCGGGCGTCGGCCGATACCCGGCTTGAGCCCGGCGATCAGGTGCGCCTGCCGCCGGTGCGCACCTCGGCGCGCGCCGAGGCCAAGGCCCAGGAGATCATTCGCTATGGCGCCATGTCGTCGACCGGATCGGCGGCGCCGGCGCGGCAGTTTCCGGTGCTGTTTGAAGACGAACACCTGCTGGCCATCGACAAGCCCGCTGGGGTGGCGGTACACGGCGGCAGCGGGGTGGCTTTTGGCGTGATTGAGCAGCTGCGCATGGCCCGGCCAGGCGAGAAGTTCCTTGAATTGGTGCATCGCCTGGATCGTGAAACCAGCGGGGTCTTGCTGGTGGCCAAAAAGCGCATGGCGCTGAAGAACCTGCAGGAGCAGTTTCGAGAGAGAGACACCGACAAGGTCTACCTGGCCCTGGTCGCAGGTCATTGGCCTGAACGTTTGAAGGTGCTGGATCAGCCGCTGCAGAAGATGCTGCTCGATGGCGGCGAGCGGCGGGTTCGCATTGTGGATAAGGACCATCCGCAGGCCATGCGGGCGGTGAGTTTGGTTAAAGTCAGGCAAACCCTGGCTTGGCCGGATTCGGGCCAGCTCAGTTTGCTGGAGGTGACCATCCGGACCGGCCGCACCCACCAGATTCGGGTGCACCTGGCCGGCGCCGGCCACCCGATTGCCGGTGACGACAAGTACGGCGATTTCGAACTCAACCGTCGACTGCAAAAAACACCATCGGCTACGCTGACCCGAATGTTCCTGCATGCCTGGCGTCTGCAGTTCAATCACCCGGCCATTGCCAAGCGCATCAAGCTGGAGGCCGCCCTGCCGGCCGAGTTACAAACTTTTCTGGATCATGGACAAGCTCAACTTTGACCTGATTGCCTTCGATTGGGACGGCACCTTGTTTGATTCGACCGGCATCATCGTCCGGTGTATCCAGGAAGCGGTGCGCGATGTGGGCGGCACCGTGCCCAGCGACCAGGCGGCCGCCTATGTGATTGGCCTGGGCCTGATGCAGGCGCTGGCGCACGCGGCGCCCGATGTGCCCAAGGAGCGCTATGCGCTGCTGGGCGAGCGCTACCGGCACCACTACGTCCGTCAGCAAAACCGGATCAGCCTCTTCGAGGGCGTGCTGCCCATGCTGCAGAGCCTGCGCGAGCGCGGCCATTTGCTGGCGGTGGCCACCGGCAAGTCGCGGCATGGCCTCGATGAGGCGCTGCACAGCGTTGAGCTACAGGGGCGATTTCATGGCTCGCGCACCGCCGACGAGACCGCCGGCAAACCCCACCCCCGGATGCTGCAGGAGTTGATGGCCGAATTCGGCACGGCGCCGCAGCGCACACTGATGATTGGTGACACCACCCACGACCTGCAGATGGCCCTGAACGCCGGTTGCGCCAGCGTGGGTGTGAGCTATGGTGCCCATGAGCCGCATGGCTTTGCCGCCTTGCAGCCACGCGCGGTGGTCCATACGGTCGATGAACTGCAGCGCTGGCTGCTGACCCACGCCTGAAACGGCTCCCGAGATGTCCGACGACGCACCGATCGCCCTGTGCCAGAGTGCCGACCTGATGGACGGCGGCCGTGCCGTGTCTTTCGACTTGGTCTACGGCGGTCAGACCTGCCGCGCTTTCGCGATTCGTTTCGACGGTCAGGTGCACGCCTACCTCAATCGCTGCACCCATGTGGCGATGGAAATGGACTGGCAGCCCGATCGGTTTTTTGACGACAGCGGCCAGTGGCTGCTGTGCGCCAGCCACGGCGCGGCCTATCGTCCGGACACCGGGCAATGCGCAGGCGGGCCCTGTAAAGGCGGCCTGATCCGCGTGGCGCTTTCCGAAGCCGGCGGCGTGGTCTTTTGGCACCCCACTTACATTGCCAGGCCGCTGCAGTTCTAAACTGATCGTTTTCATGCCGACGGCATCAGCCCATGCAAGACCCCACCCGCCCCCCCACAGACGCCACCTCCCCGGATGTTTCTCCAGAGCCGGGTCCGCAACCGGTGACGGGTCCGGCCGCAGCATCGGCCCCCATCCCTTCCCCTGAGCCCGGCTGGGAGCGCTTGACCCTGGAAAAGCTGGCCATGGCCACCTTGCAGGAACAAAGGCAATCCAGGCGCTGGCGCAACGGCTTGCGTCTGGCTTGGCTGATGTTTTTGGCGATTCTGGCCTGGGTGCTGCTCTCTCGCAACGACACGCCGACGGCCGTCTCCTCCCCGCACACGGCCATGGTTTCGATCCTCGGTGAGATTGCCCCGAGCACCGAGGCCAGCGCCGAGGCGGTCAACACCGCTCTGCGGGCCGCCTTCGAAGACGAGGCCGCGCGCGCGGTGGTGCTGCTGATCAACTCGCCGGGCGGCAGCCCGGTGCAGGCGGGCATCATTCACGACGAGATCAAGCGGCTCAAAGCCAAGCACAACAAGCCGGTCTATGCGGTGGTGGAAGAAACCTGCGCGTCGGCCGCCTACTATGTGGCGGTGGCGGCCGATCAGATTTTTGTCGATAAGGCCAGCATCGTTGGCAGCATCGGCGTGCTGATGGACGGCTTTGGGTTCACCGGCCTGATGAACAAGCTGGGCGTTGAGCGTCGCTTGCTCACTGCCGGCGAGAACAAGGCCCTGCTCGATCCATTCAGTCCCATGGGCGATCGCCAGCGCGCCTACGCCCAGCGCATGCTCGACCAGATCCACCAGCAGTTCATTGCGGTGGTCAAGGACGGCCGTGGCGATCGTCTCAAGCAAGACAGCGAAACCTTCAGTGGCCTGTTCTGGAGCGGCCAGGAGGCGGTGGAGCGGGGCCTGGCCGATCAGTTGGGCAGCCTGGAGTTTGTCGCCCGCGAGATCGTCAAGGCCGAAGACATCATGGACTACACCCGCCGCGAAAACGTGGCCGAGCGCCTGGCCAAGCGTTTTGGTGCGGCCGCCGGCGAG
>JAXITB010000103.1:0-8115 GCA_034680305.1 Polaromonas sp.
AAGCAGCCCTCGAAAGGGGTGGAGTGGGAGCCGCGCCCTCGCGGCGATTCAGCGCTGGATCAAGCGCCCCATCGCGCCGAGGGCGGCGCTCCCACAAAGACAAAGCAGCCCTCGAAAGGGGTGGAGTGGGGGCCGCGCCCTCGCGGCGATTCAGCGCTCGATCAACAGCCCCATCGCGCCGAGGGCGGCGCTCCCACACAGACAAAGCAGCCCTCAAACGGGATGGAGTGGGAGCCGCGCCCTCGCGGCGATTCAGCGCTCAATCAATTGCTCCATCGCGCCGAGGGCGGCGCTCCCACAAGGTGCCAGGCGATTGCGACGAAATCGGCGATCAGGCCTTGCGCGACAGCGCCCTGACCTGCTGCTGCGCCGGCCGGGCCATGCAGCCTTTGAGCCAGTCGGCCGCCTTGGGCTTGTCCTGGAGCAGCGCAGGCAGTGGCATGATCCAGCCGAGCACCGAGGCCACACAAATGTCGGCGACGGTAAAGCGCTCACCGGCCAGATATGGCCCGCTGTGGGTCAGATGCTGCTCGAGCACAGCCAGCGGCACCTGAAGGCGGCTGGCCGCTTCCTGGGCCAGTTCGGGCTTGCGCCGATCGGCCGGCATAGCCACGGTGTGCATGAGCACCGCCAAGGCGTCTTTTTCGCACTCGGTGACAGCCCAGAAAGTCCAGCGCAGCACATCGGCCTGTTCGGCCGGACTCACGCCAGCCAGGGTCGTGCCGTCGCTGGCGCGGTAGCGTTGGGCCAGGTACAAGGCGCAGGCCATCGACTCCCAGACGATCACCCCGTGGTCGTCAACCACCGGGATGTGCCCGTTGGGGTTGAGCTGAAGGAATTCAGGCGTACGGGTCGCCCCGCCGGCGTACGGGGTGGGCACATGCTCATGGTCCAAGCCCAGTTCGTGGGCAACCCACAAGGGTCGGGCGGCGCGGGAGGCGGCAATGCCGTAAATCTTCAAGCTCATGGAGGTCTCCGAAAAAGGGAATGGGATGTATCAGCTCAGCAGTTCGGTCAACTCATGCAGTTGGGTCACCGTCGCATGAGGCTCGGCCTCATGCGGCCAGAGCTGGTCTTCGCGGTTGAGCCAGACTGTTTGCATGCCGCAGGCCAGCGCGCCCAGCACGTCCAGGCTGGCGTCGTCGCCGATGTGCAGCACTTCGTGGGGGGCCACGCCAGCGGCGGCGGCCCCGGCATGAAAAATGGCCGGCTCGGGCTTACCCACGCCAAAAGACTCGGCGCTGAGGCTGGCCTTGAAAAAACGGCCCAGGCCGACTTTTTCGACGTCGGCATTGCCGTTGGAAAGGGCCACGATGGGGTAGCGTGCCGCCAGAAATTCCAGGGCGGGGAGCGCATCGTGAAACAGCTCCACCTGCAGCCGGCCTTCAAAAAATACCGCGTAGGCAGGCTCGGCCAGCCCCGGGTCGTCCCCAGACTGCAGCAGGGCTCGGCGGATCATTTCGGTTCGTATCGCGCTGAGCTGGTGTTTGAAATCGGGGCGATCAAGCATGACTTGTTCGCGCAGGCGGTGGCGCACCAAGTCGTCGGCCATGAGATCGGCCGTTTGCGGCGCACGCTGGCGCAGCCAGGCTTGCAAGCCCGCTTCGGCGCGTGCGATGGTGGGCCAAATGGGCCAGAGGGTGTCATCCAGGTCCAGCGTAATGGCCCGGACTTTAAGTCGGTCGAGCATGGTGGGCGAGAATAACGCACATGCCGTTTTCCGCCGAACCCGCTTACACCCATGGCAGCGCGCCCGCCGAAGGCGCCCGTACCGGGGTGCTTTATTGCAACCTGGGCACCCCCGACGCGCCCACGGCGCCGGCCCTGCGCGCCTATCTGGCCGAGTTCCTGAGCGATCAGCGGGTGGTCGAAATCCCCAAACCGATCTGGTGGCTGATCCTGCACGGCATCATTTTGCGGGTGCGCCCCAAAAAATCGGCCGCCAAGTACGCCAGCATCTGGACACCGGCGGGCTCGCCGCTGCGGGTATGGACCGAAAAGCAGGCCCAACTGCTCGGGCAGGTACTGACCGAACGTGGCCACCGGGTGCAGGTTCGCTACGCGATGCGCTATGGCTCGCCCTCGGTGGCTTCGCAGCTGGAGGCCTTCAAGCAGCAAGGGGTCAACCGGGTGCTGGTTGTGCCAGCCTACCCTCAATACAGCGGCACCACGACCGCGAGCGTCTGCGATGCGGTGTTTGCCTGGTCGCAAAAAGCGCGCCGTCTGCACGAGATGCGCTTCGTCAACCATTACCACGACGAGTCGGCCTACATTGACGCCCTGGCCACCTCAGTGCGCGCGCACTGGAAAACCCACGGCCAAAGTGAGCACCTGGTGATGAGCTTTCACGGCGTTCCGGCGCGCACGCTCGAGTTGGGCGACCCCTACCACTGCGAATGCTACAAAACCGCCCGCCTGCTGGCCCAAACCCTGGGGCTGGCCAAGGACCGCTACACCGTCACCTTCCAGTCACGCTTTGGCAAGGCCAAGTGGCTCGAGCCCTACACCGAACCCACGCTGGTGGCCATGGCCCAGGCCGGCACCCGCAGCGTTGATGTCATCTGCCCTGGGTTTACGGCCGACTGCCTGGAAACCCTCGAGGAGATCCAGGACGAGGCCCGCGAGGCCTTTGTCGGGGCTGGCGGTCAAAGCTTTCAGTACATCGCTTGCCTCAACGACCAGCCCGACTGGATCGAGGCCCTGGGCGATGTGTGCGAGCGGCACCTGGCCGGATGGGACACCCTCCAGGCCCCAGACCTGCAGGCCCTCGCGCGCAGCCGCGAAGAGGCGCTGGCTCTGGGCGCTCAACGCTAGGGCAATGCCCACTGCCCTGTAACCCGCATGGACCGGATGCGCATCGACAAGTGGCTCTGGGCCGCCCGCTTTTTCAAGACCCGGGCGCTGGCGGTTGAAGAAATCGGCAAGGGCCGCATCCAACTCAACGGCCAAACCGTCAAACCCGCGCACGATGTCCGGGTGGGCGACCGCTTGCTAGTGCGCGGGCCGGTGCCGCGCACTGTGGTGATTCAAGGGCTTTCTCAGCAGCGCGGGCCGGCGCCAGTGGCTCAGCAGCTCTACGAAGAAACGGCCGAGAGCCTGCGCGAGCGCGAATTAATCCGGGACAGACTGCGGCTGCAGCCTGAGCCGGCCCAAACCATCGAGCACGGCCGCCCCACCAAACGCGACCGCCGGGAACTGAGCAAGGCCTGGGACCAGCGCTGGAGCGCCTCTATCGAAGATTGAAGCGAGCTCCAGCAGCGCCAAAACGCTCAGAGCTTGAGCAGGTGCTCTCGGTAGTGCACCAATTCCTCGATGGATTCATGCACATCGGCCAGGGCGGTGTGGCTCTGCGCCTTCTTGAAGCCGCTGTAGACCGCCGGCTTCCAGCGCTTGGCCAGCTCCTTGAGCGTGCTCACATCCAGATTGCGATAGTGGAGCCAGGCTTCCAGCTTGGGGATGTACTTGACCAAAAACCGCCGGTCCTGGCTGATGGTGTTGCCGCACAAGGGGGAGGCACCCTTGGGCACATACCGGGCCACGAACTCGAGCAACTGGCGCTCGGCCTCTGCCTCGGTCAGCGTGCTGGCCTTGACCTTGGTGATCAGACCGCTCTTGCCATGGGTGCCCTTGTTCCAGGCGTCCATGCCGTCGAGCAGGGCATCGCTCTGGTGGATAACGAGTACCGGCCCTTCAATGCGGGGCTGCAGGTTCGGCCCGGTAATGACCACCGCAATCTCCAGCAGACGCTCCTTTTCGGGGTCCAGGCCGCTCATTTCGCAATCGACCCACACCAGGTTCTGATCCGACTTGGCAAGGAGGGCGCTGGGGGCTTGGGGGGAACTCATCTGCGAATTGTCGCCGATGGCCTAAACTTCCTTGCATGAAAGATGCATCAACCCTGTGGGCGGCGCTGTTTGGTGCCGTGCTCCTGTTCAGTGTGATGGTCAAGCTCTATTTGAGCGGCCGCCAAGTACGCCATGTGGCCGCCCACCGCCACCAGGTGCCGGCCGCCTTTGCCGCCAGCATTTCACTGCAGGCGCATCAAAAAGCGGCCGACTACACCCTGGCCAAATCCAAGCTGGCCACGGTCGATCTGGCCTGGGGCGCCGCAGTGGTGCTGGGCTGGACCCTGCTGGGTGGCCTGTCTGCACTGGACCAGTGGATAGACGGTACCGGCTTGCAGCAATGGGGCCCGCTGGCCCCACAACTGGCGCTGGTGGCCGCCTTTGCCCTGATTGGCGGCCTGTTGGACCTGCCGCTGTCCTGGTATGGCACGTTTCGGGTCGAGGAGCGCTTTGGCTTCAACAAGATGAGTCTGGGACTGTGGCTGGGCGACCTGCTTAAGTCCACCTTGGTGGGGGCGCTGATCGGCCTGCCGATCCTGGCGCTGATCCTGTGGCTGATGGGCAGCACCGGGCCGCTTTGGTGGCTGTGGGCCTGGGGCGCCTGGATGGGCTTTAATTTGCTGATTCTGGTGCTCTACCCGACGGTGATCGCACCCCTGTTCAACAAATTCGAACCCCTGCAGGATGAGACACTCAAAGCGCGGGTGACCGCCTTGATGCAGCGCTGTGGTTTTTCAGCCAAGGGCCTGTTCGTCATGGACGGCAGCAAGCGCTCGGCCCATGCCAACGCCTACTTCACCGGCTTCGGCGCGGCCAAGCGGGTGGTGTTTTATGACACCTTGCTCAAGCAATTGAGCCCCGGCGAGGTTGATGCGGTCCTGGCCCATGAACTCGGCCACTTCAAACACAAGCACATCGTGCAGCGTATTGTCATGATGTTTGCCCTCAGTCTGGGCGGGCTGGCACTGCTGGGCTGGCTGTCGCAGCAGGTGTGGTTCTACACCGGTTTGGGGGTGCAGCCCAAACTGGGCGCGCCCAACGACGCGATGGCGCTGTTGCTGTTTTTGCTGGTGGTGCCGGTGTTCAGCTATTTCATCTCGCCACTGTCGGCCCGCCTGTCGCGCCGCCATGAGTTCCAGGCCGATGCCTATGCCTGCCAGCAGACCAGCGGCGCCGACCTGAGCAGCGCGCTGCTCAAGCTCTACAAAGACAACGCCAGCACCCTGACGCCCGACCCGATCTTTGCCAGCTTTTACTACTCGCATCCCCCCGCGTCCGAGCGGCTGGCGCGGATGGCTCCACAAGCCGGCGCATGAACGGCCAACCCGCCCGCCGCGCGCTGACGGCCACCGAAGTCATCACCCGCTTGACCCAGCTCAACGGCGATCAGGCCCAGGGCTGGCGAGTGATCGACAACGCACTTGAAAAGACCTTCCGCTTCACCGATTTCCATCGCACCATGGCTTTCGTCAATGCGGTGGCCTACATCGCCCACACCCAAGACCACCACCCCGATTTGCATCTGGGCTACGGCCAGTGCACCGTGCGCTGGACCACCCATGATGTGGACGGTTTGTCGGCCAGCGACTTTTCCTGCGCGACCCAGGTCGACGCCTTGATGGCTTGAAGACCCGGCACGCCCCACATGCTGACGGGGCCGGCGCCACCCGGCCGGGGCTGGTGACGGCCAGTTTCGGGCGCCATGTGCTGATCGAAACACCCGAAGCCGAGCGCTTCCTGTGCCACCCGCGCGGCAAGAAAAACCAGGCGGTGGTGGGCGACCGGGTGCGCTGGCTGCCCTCGCAGGACGAGGGCACGATCGAGGCGGTCGAGCCACGGCGCAATCTCATGTATCGGCGCGACGAGCTGCGCACCAAATCACTGGCCGCCAATCTGGATCAGGTGCTGATCCTGCTGGCGGCCGAGCCCGAGTTCTCGGAAAGCCAGCTCGCCCGCGCCCTGATCGCGGCGCGGGCCGAAGGCATCGGTGTCGTGATCGGCCTGAACAAGAAAGACCTGGGGCCGGCCTTCGAGCGCGCCTGGGCCAGGCTGGCGCCCTATCGGTCCATGAGCTACGTCGTGTTGCCGCTGGCGGTCAAGCCCGGGCAAGGTGCCGACACGCACGACCTGGCTGACCTGCCGGCACGGCTGCACGGCAAGACCACGCTGGTGCTGGGCCCCTCCGGGGTGGGCAAGAGCAGCCTGGTCAACCGCCTGCTGCCAGGCGCGGGGGTGCTGACCGCCGAGATCTCGCAAGCCCTGGGCAGCGGGCGTCACACCACCACCAGCACCACGCTCTATTGGCTAGACGATGCGCGCCACAGTGCGCTGATCGACTCGCCGGGCTTTCAGGAGTTCGGTCTGCAGCACATCGAGCCCATGGCCCTGGCCTCGCTCATGCCCGACCTGCAGGCCCATGCGCAAGACTGTCGTTTTCACAACTGCACGCACCGCCATGAGCCGGGATGCGGCGTGATCGCCGAGGTGGGCGCGCAAGAGCGGGCCAGCACCATCAGCGCCCAACGGTATCGGATCTACATGGAGCTGTTCGAGGAACTCTCGCGCCCCCCGCGGTACTGATCGCCCGGCCTTCAGCCGAGCAGGCGGGCCAGGGTGAGCAGCGCCAGCAGCACCATCCACAGCACCACCGAGCGCCAGACCAGGCCGACTACGCTGCGCAAGTGAGCCGGCTCGGGCGTGCGTCCAGCCGCACCGACGGCCAAGGCGGGCTGCGCTCGCGCGGTATCAGCGGCATCGGGCTGGGCAGCCCGCAGTGGGGAGCCGCCCAACTTGACGTTGACTGCCCCGGCGGTGGCTGCCAGCACGATGGCCTCATTGCGATCCACCAAGTCAGGATGGGTGATCGCAAAACCCGCCGCACACTGGCGCCAGTTGTCGACCGCGTCTTCAAAGCTGCCGACCACCGCAAACGCGACGGCGGTCATGCGCGCTGGCAGGTAGTCGATCAAGCCCCAGGCCTGGCGCGCCGCCTGCAGCAAAGCGGGACTGACGCCTTCGCCGGGCTGACGGCTCTTATGACTCCAGTAGCGAAACGCATACTCGCTCAAACGGTAGATCACTGCCCCGGCCGGCCCCAGGCCAAATGCGGCCAGCACCGAATACCAGCTGAGCACGCCAAACACATGACGGTGAGCGGCCAGCACCGAATGCTCGATCACATGACGCACGATCTCGCTGCGGGGCAGTTGGCTGGCATCGACCTGCTGCCACTGCGCCAGCGCCGCTCGCGCCTGGTCTTCATCGCCGACATCGAGCGCATCGCGGATGGCGGTGAAATGGTGACTGAACTGACGAAAGCCCAGGGTCACGTACAAGATGGCCGCGTTCCAGACAAAAGCCAGTACCGGGTGCACCCACCACAGCAGATGATGCAAGGCCAGGGCCACAAGAGCGGGCACAGCCACCGCCATCGACCAGGCGAGCCAGCCGTGATGCACCCGACCGGCATCCAGATTACGGCTGGCCAAGCGCACCCAGGCGCGCGGGCCCTGAAGCAGCACATGCCCCGGCCCCAGCGGTCTGGCCTGCTCCAGGATCAGCGCCAATAAAACGGCAAGAAAACTCATGGGCCCGATGATATCGCCCGGCCCGTGGGCCTAGGAGTCTGGGCGGCAGAAGGCGCTCTTTCTGCCGCTCGGGCTCCTAGGAACTGACCCGGCCCGATCAGCTGACCAAAAAGCGGTAGAGGTTACGCAGCATGCCGGCGGTGGCCCCCCAGATGAAACGCTCGCGCTGCTCAGCCCCGGTCCAGGGCATGGACATGAACTGCCGCCGATCGCCCGCCCAGACGGCCTCATGGTGCCGGTGATGGGCCGGATTCATTAGAAAGGGCAGCGGCACCTCGAACACGTCGGCCACCTCATGCGGGTTGGGCTGCAGTTCGAAGCCAGGCCGCACCAAAGCCACCACCGGCGTGATGATGAAGGCCGTTCCCGTCACATAGGTCGGCAAGGTTCCCAGGACCTCGACAAAAGAAGGGGCCAGGCCCACCTCTTCCTCAGCCTCTCGCAAGGCGGTGTGAACCAAATCCGGATCGGTTTCGTCCTGCCGCCCACCTGGAAACGCGATCTGCCCCGAGTGGGTCGACAAATGCCGGCCCCGTTCGGTCAAGAGCAGGCTGATCTCGCCCTCACGCAAGATCAGCGGCACCAGCACGGCGGCCGCAGCCGAGGCACGACCGGCCACTGGCCGCTCCCGAACGATGTCGGGCGCCCACGCGGGCGGCTGCGCAAAATGCGCCCGCAAACCT
>JAXITB010000104.1:0-8096 GCA_034680305.1 Polaromonas sp.
CTGCAGAAAACCGGTCTTGCCCGCTGACCAGTACGGCCGGCTGGGGCGCGCGCAGCCACTGCCCGCGCGCGCCAATGATCAAGTGCTCGCCACGCAACTCCAACCGGGGGCGAAGCCGGCCGTCGGCCTGTTGCCAGGCCTCTCGCACCACAACCGCTTGACCGGTCAATTGCAGCTGTTCGCCGTCGTCCTGAACCAGGGCACGCTGGGCTCTGGCCCGTGTGATCGGCGCATCGGGCGCCTGAGTGAGCAGCCGAGGCTGATCGACCTCCAGGCTCTTGTCGCCACCGTAATGCCTAATTTCAGTGCCCGATAGCTCGGTTTGCAAACGCCCCGAAGGGTCATAGTTCCTGATGACCGCGCCGCGCATGAAAAAACTCAACTCATGGCCGCGGGGCTGGAGCAAGGGCGCAGGCTCGGCCGGCGCGGGTGTGCGCTGAACCATCCAATAAGTGGCCAACGCCAGCAAGCCCATCAGCAGCACCGGCAAGTAAATGGACATGGCCTCCCAGCCGCGCTGCAACAAGTGGGCCACGCGGCGCAGCGGCAAACCGGCCATCAAAAATCGGCGGCCGAGCATGGCGGATCCGGCCGGGCTCATCGAAGGTAATCCTCCAGCAGGCGCGCATAGCGACCACTGGCCAAGAGCAGTATGTCACACCACTGACGCGCCGCGCCGTGGCCGCCAGGCAGCTCGCTCACATGGTCGGCCAGGGCCCTGACCTCCACATGGGCATTGGCCGGCGCGCAGCTGATGGCCGAACGGCGCATCACCGGCAGGTCGGGCCAGTCATCGCCCATGGCCGCCGCTTGCGACCACTGCAGCCCCAAAGCCTGCAGCGTTTGCTCGGCCGCTGGCACCTTGTCTTCGGTGCCGTAATGGGCATGGGTGATGCCCAGTGCATGCACGCGGGCGCGCAAGGCCAGGCTGTCGCGACCACTGATGACCACGGGCGTGATACCCGCACGCTGCAGCAACTTGAGCCCATGACCGTCGAGGGTGTTGAAGCGCTTGATGGTTTCAGCCGCGGCATCCGGCAAATCGGCCCGCTGGGGGGCATCACGCTGCGGCAGGTGTTCACTGAAATACAGGCCGCCATCGGTGAGCACACCATCGACGTCAAAAAACGCCACCCGCACCGATTGCGCCTTCAGCAAGAGCTCTGGCGCGATCTGCAAGGCGGGCATGGGCATCGAAGCCGTCAGCGTCTGTGGCATCAAATCACCTTGGCCCGCATCAGGTCGTTGGTGTTGAGCGCACCGACCAGGCGCGCCTGGGCATCGACCACCAGCACGCTGGTGATGCGGTGTTGCTCCATCACGGCAGCGGCCTCGGCTGCCAAGGCGTCGGCACGCACCATGCGCGGCTGACCGTGCATGACATCGGCCGCGCTCAGGGCGCGCAGGTCCTGACCTTGCTCGACCAGACGGCGCAAATCACCGTCGGTGAAGATGCCCAGCACCGCGCCGTCGGCGTCGACAACGGCTGAGGCGCCCAAGCCCTTGCGGCTCATCTCGCGCATCAATTCAGAAAACGAGGCCTGCGGCAAGACCTGCGGCACCGCCTCGCCCGACCGCATGACGTCGCTGACATGGGTGAGCAACTTGCGGCCAAGCGCACCGCCCGGATGCGATCGGGCAAAGTCTTCCGCCCGAAAGCCCCGCGCATCGAGCAAGGCCACCGCCAGCGCGTCGCCCAAGGCCAATTGCGCGGTGGTGCTGGCCGTGGGCGCCAGATTCAAAGGGCAAGCCTCCTGGGCCACGCCACTGTCGAGCACCACATCGGCATGGCGGGCCAGGGGCGAGTCCAGCCCGCCTGTCATGGCAATCAGCGTGATGCGCTGACGCCGCAAAATAGGCAGCAGGCTGTTGATTTCCTCGCTCTGGCCACTGTTGGAGATGCCCAGCACCACGTCGGCTTCGGTGATCATGCCCAGATCGCCATGGCTGGCTTCGGCCGGATGGACAAACAGGGCGGGCGTGCCGGTCGAGGCCAAGGTGGCGGCGATCTTGCGGCCGATGTGACCGCTTTTACCCATGCCCATGACCACCACGCGGCCACGGCAATCGAGCATGCACTGGACCGCCTGCACAAAAGAGTCGGCCACGCGTTCGGACAGGGCCAGCACGGCCGCCGCCTCAATGCCGAAAGTTTGCCGGGCCAGGGCCAGGCAGGACTCGGGATGAAGGGCTGGCGCTTGACTCATGAACGCATTCTAGGGAAGGTGCGATCTGGCCGGGTCAGCCGCTGACCATTTGGACCGCAGACGCACGGCCATGGGCATGCGCCCAGCGGCGCGGCAGCTGAGGGACCATCGGCTACCATGGCCAGATGTCGGGACTTGAGCTGACCTTGTTTTACCTCTTGGCCGCGGTGCTGGGGGTGGTGGCGTGCCGTTCGCTGCGCCTGCCGCCCATGCTGGGCTATTTGGCGGTGGGGGTGGTGATCGGCCCCAATGCGCTGGCCCTGGCCCAGGACGCCGAGAGCGTGCATTACCTCGGCGAGTTCGGCGTGGTGTTCCTGATGTTTGTCATCGGGCTGGAGTTCAACCTTGGCAAACTGCGGGCCATGCGCCAGCATGTGTTCGGCCTGGGCCTGCTGCAGGTGGTGCTGACCATGGCGCTGGTGCTCAGCGGCGCGCTGCTGCTGAGCTGGCTGGCCCCGCAGTTGTGGAATTTGTCCTGGCAGGGTGCCTTGGCCATCTCGGGGGCGGCAGCGATGAGCAGCACCGCGCTGGTGGTCAAGCTGCTGTCCGACCGACTTGAGCTCGACAGCGAACACGGGCACCGGGTCATGGGCATCTTGCTGTTTCAGGATCTGGCGGTGGTGCCGCTGCTGGTGCTGATCCCGGCGCTGGGCTCGCCGGCCGAGCAACTGCTGGGGGCCATGGGTTTGGCGCTGCTCAAAGCCACCGTGCTGGTGGGGCTGCTGCTGACCGGCGGGCAGCGGGTGATGCGCTGGTGGCTCACCTTGGTAGCGCGGCGCAAGAGCGAAGAGCTGTTCGTGCTCAACCTCTTGCTGGTGACCTTGGCGCTGGCCTGGCTGACCGAGCTGGCCGGACTGAGCCTGGCCCTGGGCGCCTTCATCGCAGGCATGCTGATCTCAGAGACCGAATACAAGCACCAGGTGGAGACCGATATCCGGCCCTTTCATGACGTGCTGCTGGGCCTGTTTTTCATCAGCATCGGCATGATGCTGGACTGGCGCGAGGTGGCCGAACACTGGCCGCTGGTGCTGTTGCTTCTGGCCGTGCCGGTGCTCATCAAGCTGGTCCTGATCACCGCTTTGGCGCGCGGCCTGGGTGCCACCGATGGCGTGGCCCTGCGCACCGGGCTATACCTGGCTCAAGCCGGCGAATTCGGCTTTGTGCTGTTGGCCCTGGCCCAAGACAGCCGCCTGGTGCCGCCCAATCTGCTCAATCCGGTGCTGGCCGCCATGGTGCTGTCGATGCTGGCCACGCCCTTCATCATCATGCAGGCCAACACCATCGTCATGAAGCTGGTGGCCAATGAGTGGATGCAGCAGTCGCTGCAGATGACGCAAATCGCCCGCCGGGCCATCAACACCAAGCGGCATGTGATCATTTGCGGCTACGGCCGCTGCGGCCAGAACCTGGCGCGCATGCTCGACAAAGAAGGCATTGCTTACATCGCGCTGGACCTCGACCCCGATCGGGTCCGACAAGCGGCAGCGGCCGGCAACTCGGTGGTCTTTGGCGACGCGGCGCGGGTGCAGTCGCTCATGGCCGCCGGTCTGGCCCGGGCCAGCGCGGTGGTGGTGACCTACCTGGACACCCCTGGCGCCCTGAAGGTGCTGGGCAGCGTGCGCGAGCACGCGCCGGCCGTGCCCATCATCGTGCGCACCGTCGACGACCACGACCTCGAAAAGCTGCAGGCCGCCGGCGCCACCGAAGTGGTGCCCGAAGCCATTGAAGGCAGCCTGATGCTGGCCAGTCACGCGCTGGCCCTGGTGGGCGTGCCGATGCGGCGGGTGATTCGCAGCGTGCAGGAGCAACGCGACGCACGCTACAGCCTGCTGCGCGGCTACTTTCACGGGGTGGACGACGACACGGTGCAAGAGCTCGATCAGGAGCGCCTGGTCACACTCACCCTGCCACCAGGCATACGGGCGGTGGGCGAGGCGCTGGGCGAGCAGGCCTTGCACGCGGTGGGCGTGCGGGTGGTGCACCTTCGCCGCGCCGACGGCCAGATCGTGGCGGCCGATGATGCGCTGATCCTCCAAGGCGGCGACACCCTGGTGCTGTCGGGCCGACCGCAGGCACTGGCGCTGGCCGAAGAAAAACTGCTGCGCGAACGCCCGCGGCGCACTTGAGCCTGAGCGGCTGGTCGGCAGAAAGAGCGCCGACTGCCATGGCCGAGAAACCGCTCGCGCCGGGCATCGCCATCTGCCGTCCGGGCTGCCGGGCTCAGCCAGGGCAAGCGCTCGCCAGGCTCACTCCCAATCGCGCAGGGCCCGACGCTTCCACATCTCCCAGGGGCGCTGCAGGTGGGTGTCGTTCATGGCCGATGTGGCCTGCGCCTCGCCATCGGTCAGGAAGTTGATCTCCCCCAGACGCATGGCCTGCATCTGCAGGTGCGCGCTTTTTTCGGTGTAGATGGCGCGAAACACCGACTGCTCGATGCTGTGGCCCACCGTGACGCTGCCATGCCCGCGCATCAAGGCCACGCTGGCGGTGCCCAGCACTTGGGCCAGAGACTGACCCAGGGCCTGAGAGCTGATCAGCAGGTCGGTGCTCTCGCCGGCGCTGTGGCGGATTTCATAAACCGGCGTGACCGCGCCCAGAAAACCGCTCATGTGGCAGATCGGGCGCAGGCGCGCTCCGGTCACCCCGAAGGGGATGATGGACGGCGAGTGACTGTGCACCACCGAATGGACGTCGGGTCGGGCGGCATAAATGGCGCTGTGGATGAAGCGCTCGACGTATGTGCGCCGGCCACGCTCGTCATGCACCACGCCATCGAGGTCGACCTGCAGCAGGTCGTCGACCGTCACCAAACCGGGGGCCATGCTGCGCGCGATGAAAAACCGGTCGGCGCGGTCGGGGTGGCGCAAGCTGATGTGGCCAAAGCCGTCGAGCACACCTTCATGGACCAGGATGCGATTGGCAATGGCCAGGTCCTGCAGCAACTCATCGAGGGTTTTGCTCATGCCTTACTCCGCTTTGATGTTGGCCTGGGTCGCGACGCGGCCCCAGCGCGCCAACTCGGCGCGCATGAAGTCCTGACCCTCTTCGGCGGTGGTGAAAAACGGCTCGAAGCCGAGCTTGGCAAAACGTTCGGCGGTGTCGGCGGAGCGGCCCACCTGGACAAAGGCATCGCTGAGCCGCTTGACCACCGCAGGCGGCGTGCCGGCCGGCGCGTACAACGCGAACCAGTTGGAAAAGTCCACATCCTTGTAACCCAGCTCAGCAAAGCTGGGCATTTGCGGCAGCGCCGGGTTTCTTTGCGGCGAGGCCACGCCCAGTGCGCGGATGCGGCCCTCCCTGATGAAGGGCAGCGCATTTTGCAAAGGACTGAACATGTATTGAAGTTGACCGCCCACCAGGTCGGTCATGGCCTGCGACTGGCCCTTGTAAGGCACATGGTTGCCACTGATGCCGGTTCTCTGCGCAAACAGCTCGCTTTGCAGGTGCTGCGGGCTGCCGATGCCGGCCGAGCCGTAATTGAGCGAGCCGGGCTTTTGCTTGGCAGCGTCCACAAACTCGGCCACCGTCTTGGCGGTAAAGCTCGGATGCACCACCAGCACCACACTGGTCTGACCCACCAGGGTCACCGTCTGCAGGTCTTTGAGGAGGTCATACGGCAGCTTGCGAAACACCGCCACATTGGTGGCGATGGTCGCTGGCGAGAGCAGAAGGGTGTAGCCATCGGGCGCAGCCTTGGCCACCGCCTGCACCCCAATGTTGCCGCCCGCACCCAGGATGTTTTCCACCACCACCGGCTGTCCGAGCAAGTCACCAACCTTTTGCCCCAAGGTGCGGGCCAGGAGGTCGGTGCCGCCACCGGCGGCCACCGGCACGATGATCTTGATGGGCTTGCTCGGGAAGGTCTGGGCGAAGGCGCTGGCCGCAGCGGTGGCGAAAATCACGGCGCCTAAAACAATCCGACGTTTCATGGTCATCTTTTCCTTGTGAGTAGGGGTGTGAAGGGACGGGGCGACCGCCATGAAAGCAAGCAATCATTGTGGCCGCGTCTTGGGGCGAGGCGTATTGGTAACGGCCCGAATCAGGGCGGTGCCAGAACGGCGCGCAAGGGTGTGCCAAGGTCCTTGAGCCGATCGGGTGCTGGTGACAAACCGGCCTCCAGCCATTTTCTGGCCAGCATGTAGTCGGCCGGGGCGTTGACCGACTCAACGCAGCGCAGTGCCCCATGCTGATAGTGGAACAAACTCATGGCCCCGGGCTGTGCCCCCTGGCGTGTGACGGTCTCCACCGGTGTGCTGTCGAGCAAGCCCACCATCTGTAGTCGCATCCCCCCTTGCTCAGACCAAAACCAGGGCATGGGCCGGTACGACGCGCCTGGGCCATTGAGCAAGGTGCCAGCGGCCAATCGGGCCTGGTCCTGGGCATTTTGGATCGACTCCAGACGCAGATGCGCCTGCCCCCAAGGGAAACGGGCGCAATCGCCGATGGCCAGAATGTGAGGGTCGCTGGTGCGCAAGTGCGCATCGACCACGATGCCATCTTCGCAGCGCATGCCGGCCGCCTGTGCCAATTCACACTCAGGCTGCGCCCCGATGGCCAGCAGCAGCAAGTCGACCTCGTGTCGACCCGATTCGGTGCTCAGGTGGGTCAAACGGCCGCCATGGAATTCGGGGCGTGGCGAAGACTGCAAGTCGATGTCCAGGCCCGCGGCGCGGTGGGCCTGAAGCACATGCTCAGACAGCGCGGGCGAAACAGCCCGTCCCATCAAGCGCGGGCCGGCCTCGAGCACACGCACGGGCTTGCCCAGGCTGGCGCAGGTGGCCGCCACCTCCAGGCCGATGAACCCACCACCCAGAACGGTCACTGAGGCGCAGGCGCTCAGGGCCTGGCGCAGCGCGCGTGCATCTTGCGCGCTGCGCAGCACAAGAACATTGCTTGCATCCCAGCCGGACAAAGTGCGTGCGCGCGTGCCGGTGGCCAGCACCAACTGCCCGTAACTCAGCCACCGCCCATCAGCCAGGCCGATGGTCTTGGCCTGTCGGTCTATGGCCCGCACCGCCCGCCCCAAACTCAGCGCGACGCCACTGCGCTCAAACCAACTCGCCTCGCGCAGCAATTGCGTCGGCTCGTTGGCCTGCTTGAGAAAAGATTTGGACAGGGGTGGCCGCTGGTAGGGCAGCTCCTGCTCCGCGCTGAGCAAATGAACCCGGTGTCCCTGCCCGGCCTCAATCAGGCTGGCACAAAGTTGCACCGCCGCATGCCCTGCTCCGACGATGACGATCGGCTCATCACTCACCGCTGGCCCCGCCCCGAATCGCCCGATCGCTTACGCCGCGCGTGAGGGTGGCGCAGTTGCAAATAGCGCCGGGTCGCCTCCTCCACCGAGGGCAGGTTGTCATGCAGACGCCGAAGCAGGTCGACCAACAGCTCTCGCTCCTGAGGCGACAGGGGCCCAAGCAAGGCACGCTCTCTTTCCAGGGCCAACTCACGAATCTCGTCGTGCAGAGCTTGCCCTTTGGGGGTCAAGCTGGCCAGCCGCAGGCGGCCATCTTTGGGGTCCAGGGCCATGGTGATCAAGCCATCGGCCTGCATGCGCTTGAAACTGCGACTGACCGACGCCTTGTCCATGCCGATCACCCGGCACGCGTACTGGGCCGACAAGGTGCGCTCGATGGCCAACAAGACCAGCAGCCGCCAAGTTTCAATGCCGGCGTTGAAGGCCGTCAGATAGGCCTGCGAGGCGCCGCCGGAAAGCTTGTTGGAGATCCAGGTCAGGTAACCCGGCACATAGCGGTCGAGGTCAATGACCGGCGCTTGTCGCGCCTGCGCGGGGATGGTCCTCATTGCTGCGAGGCTGGCAAGCGAACCACCATCCCCTCGTGGCCCGCCTGCACCTTGACCTGGCAGGCCAAGCGACTCTCCGCTCGGCGC
>JAXITB010000105.1:0-8074 GCA_034680305.1 Polaromonas sp.
CCCGGCGATCATGTCGCGGGCTTGCTCAAGCTGCCGAACGTCGAGCCCGCTGCCTGCGCCTGGGTAAATGGCAATCGAGTTGTCGCCGTCGGGGTAGACCAGAATCAGCGCCGTGCCGTTGGCCTGGCCTGGGGCGCGCTGCACATGACGGCTGTCAATGCCTTCACGCTGCCACAAATCGAGCCCCATCTGACCAAAGTCATCGCCGCCGACGCGGGCCACCAAGCCCACGCGAGCGCCCTGCCGGGCCGCTGCAATGGCCGCATTGCTGCCCTTGCCACCCGGCAGGCGCTCAAAGTGGCTGGCCAACAGGGTCTGGCCGCGGGCCAAAGGTTCGCCGACCTGAGCCATCAAATCCACGTTCCAGCTGGCGATGCACACCACCTCGGCCACTAGCCCCCCTTGAGCCCGTAGCCCATGGTCTGGGGCAGCCACAGCACGATCTGAGGAAACACGGTGATGGCCACCAAGAGCAAGATCAGCAACACCAGGAAGGGCCAGCCTTCCTTCATCATTTCGCCGATGGGAATGCCGGTGAGCGCCTTGATCACGAACAGCAGCATGCCAAAGGGCGGGTGGATCAGCCCGATCATCATGTTGAGCACCACCAGCACCCCAAAGTGCACGAGATCGACCCCCAGCATCTTGGCCGCTGGCAGCAGCATGGGCACAAACACCAAGAGCAGCACCGAGACATCGAGAAAGCAGCCCATGATCAGGAACAGGGCGTTGACCATGAAGAGAAACTGCAACTGGCTGAGCTTCAAGCCGTCGACCCAAGCGGCCATGGCCTGCGGCACCCCCTCAGCGGTGAAGGCGTAATTGAGCATGAAGGAGCCGGCCAGGATGATGGTGATGACCGCACTGGCCCGTGTCGACTCGAGCACCACACCCCAGAATGAGCGCCAATTGAGGGCACGGAATACGAAGGCGGCAAGAACGAGCGCGTGCAGTGCGGCCACCGCGGCCGCCTCGGTTGGCGTGAAAGCTCCCGAGTAGATGCCTCCCAGGAGCACGATGGGCATGGACAGCGGCAAGGCCCCCCTGAAGATGATGCCTGGCCACTCGCGCAGCGGGATGGGCGCCTCGCGCGGCATGTTGCGCTTGCGGGCGATCCAGGCGACCACGGCCATCATGATCAGAGTCATGCATACGCCAGGCAGCACGCCGCCGAGAAACAACGCGCCCACCGAAGCGCCGGAGACCAAGGCGTAGATCACCATGGGGATCGACGGCGGGATGATCGGGCCCAAGGTGGCGCTGGCCACCACCACCGCACCGGCAAAACCGCGTGAGTATTCGGGCTTCCTGAGCATCTGGCGGATGGTGACCAGACCGGGACCGGCCGCATCGGCAATGGCGCTGCCACTCATGCCCGAAAAGATCACGCTGACCAAGATGTCCACCTGCGCCAGTCCGCCACGCATGCGACCGACCAGGATGCGGCAGAAATCAAAAATGCGCTCGCTGACGGTGCCGGCATTCATGATGTTGGCTGCGAATACGAACAGCGGCACGGCCAAGAGCACATAGCTGTTGTACAAGCCATTGCTGACCTGCTCGGCCACCAGACCGAGGTCTTGCCCCTTGACGAGCAAATAAGCCACCCCGGCCATGAGCATGGAAAAGCCGATGGGCATGCGCAGCAACATGCCCGCCAGCACCACCCCAGCCAGGGCCCACAAAGCCAGGCTCATGAGGGCAACTCCTGGGCCTGCAGCCCACGCCCGCGCCAGGCATCCCAGATGCCCCAGGCGCTGCGCACCACCAGGGCCAGCAAAAGCAAGACGAAGGGCAGGAACACCCACTGGAAGGGCAGCCCCAGCACCGGCGTGCCCTCGCGGGCCATGAAACGCACATAGTCCCAGCTGCCGGGCAGGGCAATGGCCGCCAGCGATCCGATCATCAGGTGCCCGGCGATGCGCATGGCCCGTCGCACCCGCGGCCCCACGCTGTTCCAGACCAGATCAAACACCACGTGTTCCCGTTCGGCCACCATGAAGGCGCTGGCCCAGAGGATGACCCAGAGGTACAACACCACCGCCAGCTCGTCGGTCCAGGGCAGTGGCTTGTTCAAGCCAAAGCGCGCGCCGATCTGAATCAGGAAAACCGCGAACAAGGCAAGGAACATGAGACCGCCCAGACTCTGGGCGGCGCGGCGCAGCCAGCTCATCGATCAGCGGGTGCTGTTGATGCGATCGAGCAGACCCGTGGGCCAGACCTTGGCGTAGTCCGACTTGGCATAGGTGTCTTGCACCGCCTTGCGGAAGGCATCCACATCGGGCGAGGCCACTTGCAGGCCCTGCTGACGGAAGAAGTCCACGATCTGGGCCTCTTCCTTGATCCGATTTTCATTGTTGTACTGGGCTGCCGCCTGCGCGGCGGCGCGCACGTTTTGCTTTTGTGCGGCCGACAGGGCGTTCCAGGTCTTGTTGGAGATCGCAATGAAGATGCCGTCAACCAGGTGGTTGGTCAGCACCAGTTGCTTGGTGACCTCATAAAACTTGGCCGCACGCACCGTAGGCAGGGGATTGTCCTGCCCGTCGATGGTCCCGGTCTTCAGGCCCAGGTAGACCTCGCCGAAGGCCAGCGGCGTGGCGGTGGCACCCAGCGCCTCGCCCAAGAACAACCACTCCTTGGAGCCCGGCATGCGCAGCTTGACGCCCTTGAGGTCGGCCGGCGTGCGCACATTGCGCGCCTCGCGCAGATTGACCTGCCGGGTGCCCAGATAGATGGTCGACAGCACAGTCACGTCCATTTTTTCCGAGACCGTCTTGAACAACTGCTCACCGATCGGGCCATTGAACACCTTCTGCTGGTGTTGCGGATCACGCACCACATAACCGGCGGTAAAGATCGAAAACTCGGGCACCAGCTTGGCGATGTCGAAGGCCGAGATGGACGACAACTCCAAGTTGCCGCGAGCCATGGCAGCCGGCTCGGTGCCCTGTTTGAACAGCGAGGCGTTGAGGTTGATCTGCACATCGAACTGATTCGGCGAGGACTTGTCGAGCGAGTCCTTGAAGACGGTCCACATCTTGGCGTGCCAGTCGTCGGGCACGGCGGGCGTGGAGATGCGCATCGGGATCTTGGCCTGCGCCAGCGCCTGGCCGGCCAGTCCGCACAGGGCCAAGGCCGACAGGGCAGCGGCCAGCAGGCCGCGACGAGGTGTGAATGCTTGTTTCATGGGGGTCTCCTGGTTGGTGTGAAAGTCTGTGCTCAGGCAGTCTGGGGCGCGGCTCACTCATGCGCCCGGTCAATCGCAAAAGCCTCGATGGTGGCAGAAAAACGGGCATGGGTCTGGGCGTCAAGCGGCACCAGGGGCGGCCGCACCCGCAGCCAGGCCGTGTCCCGATGCAAAGTGGCCATGACGCTCTTGAGCGCGGGCATCAGCGAATGCGGCTGCAGTAGATCGAGCATGGTCTGTATCCGCTGCGCGTCCCGCTGTGCCGCTGGGGAGTCGGGGTCGAGCACCATCCGATGCACCGCGCGGCCCAGAAAATTGGCCAAACCGCTGATGGCTCCCGTGCTGCCCAGACGGCCCAGCGTGGGCAAATCGGGCTCAAGCCCCACATACACACTTAAAGGGGGCATGAAAGCCCGGGCCAGCGCCACCGACGATGCGCGATGGCAGCCGCTGTCCTTGATGCCGACGATGGTGCCAGCGTAGCGCTCCAGCAACTGCGCAATGACCGCATGTGACAGGCCGACGCCGGCAACCTGGGGGATGTGATAAAGGTACAAGCGCCAGTGGTCGGCGCCCATGGCGTCGATCACCTGGGCATAGCTGGCCACGATGCCTTCGTCGCTCACGCCCTTGAGAAAAAACGGCGGCAGCATCAGGCAACCGTGCACCCCCCGATCGACCGCATGGCGGGTCAGCACGAGCGTCTCGGGCAGCGCGGCGCAACTGGTCGAGACCATGATGCGCTCGGCCGGCACGCCCCGCGCGATCATCATCTCCAAGGCCTGGCTGCGCTCGTGCATGGAAAACGAAGGCCCCTCGCCGGTCGTGCCAAACAGGGTCACGCCCTGGCAGCCGGCCGACAAACGCTCGAGCGCATGCGCGGCGAATCGGTCATGGTCGATCCCCAGACGGGCATCGAGCGGGGTGAGCAATGCGGGCCAGACGCCGCGAAAGGCGTTGCGCTCATTGAGGTGAGAAGGCGTCAAGACAAGCTCCGTGATGAAAGAGGGGACCCATGAGATTCAGGCGGCCTTGCAAGGATCCGTCGATCCTGCCCCAGCACACGCTGCTGGGCGCTGTCGATGTGATAGGCCAGGCGCTTGACCACCTCTTGCGGCTCGCGCCGCTTCATGGCGTCGATCAGGTTCAGGTGCTCCTGCATGGCTGGCAACAAGACTTCGGCCGATAAGGTCGAGCGCTCCAGGTGGATGAGCCGCACCCGCAGGCTGTTGATCCGGTAGGTCTGGGAAATCAGCTCATTGCCCAGCGAGTCGATCATCAGGTCGTGCAGACCCCAGTCCACCGACTGGGCATCGGCCAGCAAAGCCTCGCCCATCTCGCCGCTTTGCGCCCGGGCGACGATGTCCAGGTGCTCTTTTTCAATGGCCTGCAACTGGGCATGACTGACCACCTGGGCAAAACGCAAGGCGGCTTCCCGCTCGATCAGACTGCGCAGCTCAAAGGCGTTGTGGATGAGCTTGAGGTCCACATGGGCGATCTGCAGCCCACGCTGAGGCACGGTCCGCAGCAGGCCCTCGGCCTCTAGCCGGGGAATCAACTCACGCACCGCCCCCAGGGGCATGTCAAGCAACTGCATGAGCTCGCGCTGGGAGACGAACTGGCCGGCGCGCACGCGGGCATGCAAAATTTGCTGCCGAAAATTTTCATAGGCTCGGGCGCGCAAGGTCTGGGGCAAGGCGGCATTCATGGCCCGAGCCTCACTCTTGAACAGCCAGCACGCCCTTGCGCAACAGCACATTGGCGTAGGTGCGCAGGTCACCGGTCTGCACCAGCAGCCGGGCGGCCGTGGCGCGGGTATAAAAGGCATGGCGCTCCAGGCTGGCCATGCCCTGCCCCTGCTGACGCAGCAGGGCCTGAAACTGTCCCACCGCTGGCGGCACCGCTTCGCTTTGTCCGACCACCTGCATGCTCCAGGCACAGCAGGGCTCGAAATCATCCAGTGGCAACACTGCCAACACGGCCTCGAGCACGACCTGGGTTTGCAGACCGGGCATGCGGACCAAGCGCCCCCCGCCCTGCGCCGCGATCCGATCGGCCGGAAAGTGGGCGTCAACCAGCGCCAGTTCATCGCCATGGCCCATGCTGGCCAGCGCAAAGAGCAGCTCGGGCGTCAGAATGGGTGGGATGAGTTTCAACATAAGGCGCTAACATGTTAGTCAGTAGACAGCGGGCCGCAAGCCGGGGATAACCCGCATGGGCGACCAGGGAAGGTGGGTGATGAAATCACTGGTCAAAACTGACATGTCAATTGCCGCGCAGCCCTCATGACCCACCCCAAACCACGGCCTGAACGGTTCCAGCCCTGCACCGATGGCACCGCGCTGGGCTTGGGCGGAGCCCCCCTGGGCAACCTTTTTGAAGCCGTTTCCGATCAGCAGGCCCGCACGCTGCTTCAAGCCGCCTGGGACGACGGCTGCCGCTGCTTTGACACCGCCCCGCACTATGGCCATGGACTGTCCGAGCGCCGGCTGGGCGACGCGCTGCGTGGGCACCCTCGGGCCCACTGGCAGATATCCAGCAAAGTCGGGCGGCTGCTCAGGCCCGATGCCAGGGCGCCGAGCGATCAAAACGGCTATGTGCAGACCCTGCCCTTCGTGCAGCACTGGGACCTGTCGGCCGCCGGCGTACGCCGCAGCGTGGAAGACAGCCTGCACCGCCTGGGCCTGGCGCGGCTCGATGCAGTCTTCATCCACGATGTCGATGCCGCCACCCACGGCGATCGAGCCGAGCAGGTGCTGCAGCAGGTGCTCGACGAGACCCTGCCGGCCCTGCGCCAACTGCAGGGCGAAGGCCTGGTCGGCCCCATCGGGCTGGGCGTCAACGACCACCAGGTGGTGCTGCAGGTTCTGGCCCATGCCGACCTCGATGCCCTGCTGCTGGCCGGACGCTACAGCCTGCTCGATCAAAGCGCCCTGCCGCAACTGCTGCCCGAGCTCATTCGCAGGGGGGTGTCCCTGGCCCTGGGCGGGGTGTTCAATTCGGGCATCCTGGCCCAGCGGGTCGACCCGCACAGCCGTGCCACCTTCAACTATGCCTCGGTGCAGGGCCACTGGCTGGACAAGGCGCTCAAGCTGCAGGCAGTGTGCGACCGCCATCAGGTGCCGATCGCGGCAGCGGCCCTGCAATTTGCGCTGGCCCACCCGGCCACCGACATCGTGCTGGTCGGCGTGCGTCACATCGACCAATGGCACCAGGCGCGCGCCCATGTCCGGTGGGCGATCGCACCCGAGTTCTGGCTGGAACTCAAACGCATCGGTTTGCTGCCATGGGAGGCGATCACGCCATGAAGGTCGACGCACACTTCCACGCCTGGCAGTTGGCGCGGGGCGACTATGGCTGGCTCACGCCGGCTTTGGCACCCATCTACCGCGACATCGACGTCACCGATTGGGCCGAGCAAGCCGCTGCCTGCGGCATCCAGGCCGGCTTGCTGGTACAGGCCGCCCCCACCGCCGCCGAAACCGCCTTCTTGCTGCAGCAGGCGCGTGCCCAACCGCAGCGGGTGCGGGGCGTGATCGGCTGGGTGGACCTGCTGGCCGCCGACGCCGCCAGCCAGGTGCATGCCCTGGCCGGCGAGCCCCTGCTCAAGGGGCTTCGACCCATGCTGCAGGACATCGCCGACACCGACTGGATCGAGCAGCGGGCAGCGCAGCCGGCACTGGCTGCCATGGCCGAAGCCGGCCTGGTGTTTGATGCCCTGATCCAGCCCCGGCATCTGGGCGTGATCACCCGCCTGGCCCAGCGCCACCGCCAACTGCGCATCGTGGTGGACCACGGCGCCAAGCCCGCCATGGATGGGGCCGTCAATCAGCCGGCTGGGCGCGCCTGGCGCGAGGGGCTGGCTCAACTGGCTCAATCCACCGAATCACATCGGGTGATGTGCAAACTCTCTGGCCTGTGGACCGAAGCCCCGAGCGGGCGAGCTTGCGAACACGTGCGGCCCTGGGCGCAAGCTTTGCTCGACGTGTGGGGCCCGGAGCGCCTGATCTGGGGCAGCGACTGGCCGGTGCTGGAGCTGGCCGGTGACTACGGCGCCTGGCACCGCTGGAGCCAGGCGTTGCTGGCCGGGCTGAGCGCCGAGCAGCAGGCGGCCGTGCTTGGCGGCAACGCACAGGCCATGTATCGGCTGTGAGCCAGCCGCGATGAACCAACCGCTTTGAGCCGACCTCTTTGAGACCGCCGCCCGCCAGCCGCTAAAATCGCGATCCTCCCAAGGAGCGTTGCAGCCCGTCCCCGCGATCGGCCAGGCTTGGGAAGAGGGCCTGGCCCTGCCCCGCAACGACGCTCACCTTCTTCTCAAGGTGAGTCCATGTCCACGCATTCGTCCGTCCCCGCCCTTCGCCTGTCTGGCCTGGAGCCCCTCACCGTGGGCCACGGCAGTCTGTTCGTCAACATCGGCGAGCGCACCAACGTCACCGGCTCCAAGGCTTTTGCCAAACTGATCTTGAACGGCGACTATGAGCAGGCCCTGGCGGTGGCTCGCCAGCAGGTGGAAAACGGCGCACAGATCATCGACATCAACATGGACGAGGCCATGCTCGACAGCCAGGCGGCCATGGTGCGCTTTCTGCAGCTGATCGCCTCCGAACCCGATATCGCGCGGGTGCCCATCATGATCGACAGTTCCAAGTGGAGCGTCATCGAAGCAGGCTTGCGTTGCATTCAAGGCAAGGGCATCGTCAACTCCATCAGCATGAAGGAGGGCCTGGATGAATTCAAGCGCCAGGCCCGGCTGATCCGACGCTACGGCGCGGCGGCGGTGGTCATGGCCTTCGACGAAAAAGGCCAGGCCGACACCTTCGCACGCAAGACAGAGATCTGCGAACGCGCCTATCGGGTGTTGGTCGACGAAGTCGGCTTCCCGCC
>JAXITB010000106.1:0-8023 GCA_034680305.1 Polaromonas sp.
CCTTCATGCGCAGGATGTGGCCGTTCGGGTTGCCGTTCTGGGCGGTGGCACCCTTCATGTCGGTGTAGACGCGCGGGTTCGCGCTGTCCGGGGCGACCTGGCTGCTGCTCGACGGATTGACGTTGCGGTTGCTGTTGTTGGTCAGCGTGAAGTAGATTTCGCCGTTGGCCGGGTTGACTCCACACCATTCGGGCCGGTCCATCTTGGTGGCACCTTTCTTGTCGGCCGCCAGACGGGTGTTGAGGTAGGGGTCGGATGGGTCGCCAAAGGTGAAAGTCTCCGAGCCGATCGCCTGCGTGCCCACCAGGTTGCTCAGTTCCAGCCATTCGCCCGAAAAATCGCTGTTGAAGCGGGCCACATAGAGCTTGCCATCGTCCAAGTATTTGTCGCCGGCAGCCAGGCCGCCATTGACGTCAGAGGCCACCCACAAGGCGGTGGACACATACTTGTAGATGTACTCGTTGCGCGAGTCGCAGCCCATGTAAAACACCACCGGCTTGCCCACCGTGACGGGGGCGACCCAGGCGCCTTCGTGGGCAAAGCGTCCCATCGCGGTGCGCTTTTTGGGCGTGCTGGTGGGCGCGAAGGGGTCGATCTCGACATTGAAGCCATAGGTGTTGGCTGCGTTACGGTAGTCATCGGCGGCCGATGCGCCGGTCGCGGTGATGTCCCAACGGGCGTAATCGTCGGTCGTGGCATCGACGATCGAGGACCAACGCTCGCGACCAGAAGTGCTGGTGACACCATTGCGTGCTTCGCTGGCCAATTCGTTGGCAGTGCGACCCGTCGTGTTGGTGCGCTTGAAGTAACCCGCATAGTTTTCTTCGCAGGTCAGGTAAGTGCCCCAAGGGGTGTAACCCGAGGCGCAGTTGTTGACGGTGCCGCGTGTCTTGACGCCAGTCGGGGAGAACTTGGTTTTCAGCAAGTTGTGGCCACGCAGAGGGCCAGCGATGTCCATCTCGGTCAAGGTGGTGATGCGGCGGTTGAAGGCCGACGCCAGGTTGACCTGGAAAGCCCCATTGACCTTGTTCACCTCCACAACGCTCACACCGTGCAGGCGGAATTCCTTTTGCACTTCGTCGGCCACCGTTCTGGTTCCGGTGGCCGGCGTCGGGCCGTTGGCATGCAAGAACAAGGGCGTGATGGCCTCGTGGTTGATGCACAGCAGTCCTTTGTCAGAAACCGACTTGCTCCACTTGTTGTTCGAGCCCAGGCCGAAGTAATACATGCCGTCGTGATGGTCACCGGCGCGGAAATCGAAGGATGCCGAGGTCTCGGTGCCGTCATTCAAGTAGGCCGGGGTGGCCGCATTGATCGGGTCGCCCAATTTGTAGAGGAGTTCGACCTTGTAGCCGCTGGCCACCGACACACCGTCGTAAGTCTGATTGAGCGGGGTGGCTGTGAAGTTCAAGGCCTTGGCCGGGCTCGCGGCAGAGGCCACGCTGTCACCGCCGCCACATCCGGCCAAGCCGAGGAAAGACAGGGCCGACAGACCCAGACCACCGCGCAGGATACTGCGGCGCGATGGGTCCGCCAGCGCTTGTTTCAGCACATCGTCGAAGTGGGGCGACGCCTTGGAATTGTCATGAGACATGGAAATTTCCTAAAGAGAGTTTGGACAGGCGATGCGAGACGGCCCGCCTGCGCGAAAACACAGACAACGGTGGATCGGGTGTGCAAACTTCGCGACCGCCTCTTTCAAACTCGAAAGGAAGCTTCCAACCCATGCGTGGCTCACTGCTCAAGCGCCAAGGACCGCCAGGCGCAGCGCATGGACCCATGGGTTTGCGTCACATCAACGCACCCGACCCAGTGCGAAGATAGTCAGCGCCGATGACGGCATTGCGTCGGTTTGATGACGTTCAGATGAAGCGGTCAAGCACCGCCAGCACTTGGCCGGCCAGGCCTTAAGCGCGCAGCCTGACCGGATCGCGCCCGTCCCAGTCACGGGCGCTGTCGCGAAAGCGCCCGAACATGGCTTGGGTGGCCGGCAGAAATTCGATGACCTCGATCATGGCCGGCAGCCGGCCGTGGGTGTCGAAGTAGCCCACCCGGGCACCGTTGGCGACTTCGGCCTCGTAGACCAGGGTATCGCCCATGCCTTGGTAGTGCGCCAGTGCGGCCGGGTAGTCGGTGGCCGCCATGCCGAAGTGGTGCAGGCCGTAACCGCTGCGTTCAAACTGATCGCGGTAGACCGAGGGCGAGTCGTCGAGTTGCTGGATGATTTCAAACTGCATGTCGCCGGCATAGCCCAGGGCAATGGCCAGGGCCGTCTGCGAGGGCTGGCCCCGATAGACCTGCTTGGGGAAGACGCCCCGCTCACGCAGGAACCAGGGGCCCGCGCCCAGCGTGCGGGTCAACTCGCGCATCGAGGCGTGGATGTCGTCGGTGATGAAGGCGGTCTGGATCAGCAGCCCTTGTGAGGTCGAAGTGCTCGATTCGTGCATGGCAGGTCTCCGGCTGTGCCTTATTTGGCCATGATGCCACCGTCAATCGGGATGGTGGTGCCGGTCATGAAGCTCGAGGCCGGCGAGGCCAGCAAAAGGGCCAGGCCCTTGAGCTCCTGCGGGGCCGCGATGCGACCCAGCGGCACCATGGACGCGAACTCGGCCTCGACCTCCGGTTGCCGGATGCGGCCATTGGCGATGTTGGTGCGAAAGGGCCCGGGCGCGATGCCATTGACCATCACGTTGTAGGGCGCCAGTTCCATGGCCGTCTGCCGCACCAGGTTGACCACGGCGGCCTTGGTGGCGGTGTAGGCGTAGCCACACATCACCTCCGACTTGAGCCCCGCCACCGAAGCCACAGCCACGATGCGGCCCGAGCGCTGCTTCTTCATGTGCGCGGCCGCGGCCTGCATGGTCACGAAGACGCCCGATAAATTGATGGCCAGCACCCGGTCCCACTGCTCGTCTTTGACCGCGTTGATCTGGCCGATTTCGGTGCGATAGCCCGGGCCGGCCGTCACGCCGGCGTTGGCGACCACAGCGTCAAGACGGCCATGACGCGCAACGATGCGATCGATCTCGCTGCGGATGGCCGCGCGGTCGCTGACATCGAGCACAGCGGTCTCCGCCCGGCCGCCGGCGGCGTTGATGGACTCTCGCGCCGCCTCCAGGCCCTGAGCGTCCACATCCAGCAGCACCACCGTGGCGCCGGCCCCCGCCAGCGCTTCGGCCATGGCCAAGCCCAGCCCGCTGGCCGCACCGGTCACGGCCGCCACCTGCCCCGCCATCCCAAACAGATCCTTGAACATGCGGCAAACCCCTTAAGGTATACAAATAAACCGCTTTTTACACCCGATGGGCCAAACCGGGAAGCACCGCCGAGCTCACAAAACCGCAAAAACACCTGTGAAAGCCCGAGAGTTAGGGTTTTCGACAGGTCATTTATCTTGACTCGATTCGATCGACAAGGTGTACACTTTTTTCAAACGCCGAGAAAACGGCTTGGCATCAGGCCAATTAGATCAGGGGAGGCCAGGATGGCACACGGGGAGACTTTTGAGACGGTGACCGGATGCCGCATCCGGATCATGCGCAAGGGCCAGGGCCAGCCGCTGCTGTTCCTGCACGGGGCATCGGGAGCAGCGAACTGGCTGCCCTTCATGGACATGCTGGCCCAGAGCTACGACGTGATCGTGCCGGAGCACCCGGGCTTTGGTGGCTCCGATACGCCTGAATGGCTCGACAACGTCGGCGATCTGGCGCACTTTTACCGCGACCTGATCGACCACCTGGGCCTGCCCGCGGTGCATCTGGTGGGCACGTCTTTGGGCGGCTGGATCGCGGCCGAGTTGGCCACCTGCACCTGCGAAAAAATCAAGTCCCTGACCCTGGTGGCGCCGGCCGGCATTTCCGTACCCGGGGTGCGCAAGGGCGACATGTTCATGTGGTCACCGGAAGAGCTGACCAGCAAGCTCTTTCACAACCAAGAGCTGGCGCGATCGGTGCCCCAGCCCACCACCGAAGAAGCGGTGATGGTGATGCTCAAGAACCGGCTGATGACGGCCAAGCTGGGCTGGAGCCCGCGCATGCACAACCCGCACCTGCGCAAATGGCTGCACCGCATCACTGCGCCCACCCTGATCATCTGGGGCGACGACGACCAGTTGCTGCCGGCGGCCTACGGGCCGGCCTACCGCGACCTGATCCCCTCGTCGTCGCTGCACATCATGGCCCAGTGTGGGCACCTGCCGCACGTCGAAAAGGCGCAGGAATTCGTCGCCAAAGTCACCCAATTCACCCAAGAGGTCGCCTGATGAAGCTCTACATGATGCACCTGATGCCCTACGCGGATCTGGACCTGGACTACGACAAGACCCACAACTCGGCCTGGATCACGCTGCCCAACAGCTACTACGACCCGAAAAAAGGCGCCAAGCTCTACAACCGCTACCTCGACGAGCTCGAATACGCCGACCAGCTCGGCTTTGACGGCGTTTGCGTCAACGAGCACCACCAAAACGCCTACGGCCTGATGCCGCAGCCCGGCGTCATGGCCGGCGCGCTGGCGCGGCGCACCAAGAAGGTCAAGATCGCGATTTTGGGTCGGGCCCTGCCCCTGCTGAACAACCCGGTGACCGTGGCCGAAGAGTTCGCCATGATCGACAACATCACCGAGGGCCGCTTCATTGCCGGCTTCGTGCGCGGCATCGGCGCCGAATACCACGCCTGGAGCTCCAACCCGGCCGACAGCCACGAGCGCTTTCATGAGGCACACGACCTCATCGTGCGCGCCTGGACCGAAACCGGCCCCTTCCCCTTCGAGGGCAAGCACTACCAGTTTGAATATGTGAACCTGTGGCCACGGCCTTACCAGACCCCGCGCCCGCCGATCTGGATTCCCTCACAGGGATCGTCCGAGACCATCGAATGGGCCTCGCATCCGGACCGCCGCTACACCTATCTGCAGACCTTCACCCCGGCGGCGATGCTGGCCAAGTACATGCAGATGTACAAGGACATGGCGGCTGAGCACGGCTATGAGGCCACCGAAGACCAGCTGGGTTGGTCGGTGCCGGTGTATGTGGGCGAGACCGACGAGATCGCCCGGCGCGAGGCGCAGCCCCACATCGAGAACTTCCTCAACAAGTTCCTGCGCATGCCCAAAGAAATGCTGCTGCCACCCGGTTATCTGTCGCTCAAGTCGATGATCGGCGTGATGAAGGCCAAGTCAGCCATCGGCGGTAAACAGACCATTGACGACGTCATCGACAAGGGCATGTTCATTTGCGGCAGCCCGGAGACCGTGCGTCAAAAGCTCGAGAGCTATCAAAAGGAGATCGGCTTTGGTCACCTGCTGACCATGCTGCAGTTCGGCACGCTGCCGGCCGAACTCACACGCAAGAACATGGAGCTGTTTGCCACTGGGGTGATGCCTCACCTGCGGGCGAGCAGCGCCGCGCCAGCGGCCAAAGAGCCGGTCGCTGCCTGAAACAGCGCTCACCCCATGTTTGATCCCCCTCGCCTGAGCATCAGTCCGGATCAGGCGACGGGTCGTTGAGGATCGAAAACAGATGCGCGCTCATCGCTGCCTCCACCCAGTCGGGGTTGCGCGCCTTGAGCGCGGCGATGATCTCCCGGTGCTGGCGGTGCGTGCGCGCGGTGCGCTCGTCGAGCGCCTCTTTGTAGTAATTGAAGATCGAGGCGGGCAACTCCAGGGACGAAGCGAGGATCTTTTCGAGACGCGGGCTGTCGGCAGCGCGGGCGATGATGCCGTGAAATGCGTTGTTGAGTTCGTCAAAGCGCGGCAGGTGACTGTGCCAGCCCAGCTCAGCAAAGGCGGCCTCCATTTCGTCCTCGATGGCCTCGAGCCGCGCGATGTCTTCGTCCGAGATGCGGCGGCAGGCCCGCCGGGCGGCGTGGCCTTCGAGCTTGCCGCGCAGCCGAAACACCTCGGCCACGTCGGCCATGGAAAAACTCGATACCTGCGCGCGCCGGTAACGACCCAGCGAGACCAGCCCTTCGCTGGCCAGCCGCGACAGCGCCTCGCGCACAGGCGTGCGGCTGACGCCAATGCGCTCGGCCAGGCGTGCTTCGAGCAAAACCTCACCGGAGGCCAGTTCGCCCCGGATGATGGCGCCACGGATGTGCCGGTATGCGCCGTCAACGGCGCCGTTGCTGTCGCGGGGGGTGGCCTTGTCCGGTGTCGTCATGCCTTGTGGTCGCTGGGCCAGGTGAATTCGGCGGGGGCTGCGCGCCGCCCGCTCAGGGCTGCAGCGCTCGTTCAGTATAGGGGGCCGGCGGCCGAGCGGGTGGGCGCGCATGGCGCGCTACGGTCCGTGCCGCGTTGCCCAATGACAGAGCCCGCCACAGCGGGTCAGGGAGGGGGCGAGGCATGAAGATCGAAGCGGGGATGTGTGCCTATGTGAGCGGCGCTGGCTCGGGCATCGGACGGGGCATTGCGCTGGCCTTGGCCGAACGCGGCGTGCGGGTGGGGGTGTGCGACATCCGCGAAGACGATGCGGCCGAAACGGCCCGGCTGATCGGAGCGGCCGGCGGCACCGCCCTGGCGCTGGGCGTCGATGTGTCAGACCGCGCCTCGGTCGAGCAGGCGATGGTGGCGCTCGAAGACGCTTTCGGTCCGATCGCGATTGCCTGCAACAACGCGGGCATTGCCCTGCATGGCGTGCCCCTGCATGAGATCTCGGCGGCCGACTGGCAGTGGGTGATTGACGTCAACATTCTGGGCGTCATTCACGGCATTCAAGCGGTCATCCCGCGCATGCTGGCGACCAAGCGGCCCGCGCATGTGGTCAACACCGCTTCGATCGGCGGCTTTCAGGTCAATCCAAATTTCCTGACCGGCGCCTATTCGATGACCAAATACGCGGTGGTGGCCCTCTCCGAGGGTCTGCACAACGAACTGCAGGGCACACCGATCGGCGTGTCCATCTTGGCACCAGCGGCCGTCGACACCCGCATCCATCTGTCCGAGCGCAGCCGCCCGGATCGCCTGGGCGGGGCCACGGTGCGGCCGCAGAACCACTTCATGGGCGAGTTGCTCAAGGGGGGCATGGCGCCCGCCGAGGTCGGCCAGCGCGTGCTGGGCGCCATCGAGGCCAACGAGCTTTACATCTTCACCCACCCCGACACCCAGCACTGGCTGGACCGGCGCCATGCGGCGATCACCGCCGCCTTTGACCAAGCGCGCCGCCTGGCCCAGAACAAACCGGCTTAAGGCCACAGGAGACACGCATGTTCGATGGTCCCAAGACCACCAAGCCCAGCCCGAGACGACCGCATATCGTCGGCCTGGGCGGCACCACACGCATCGGATCGTCGTCGGAGGCGGCCCTGCGCTACACCATGGGTCAGCTGACCGAGATGGGCGCCAGCACCGAGCTGATCGTCGGCCCGCTGATCGATCTGCCCATGTACGACCCCGCCGATCCGCACCGCAGCCCGTCGGCGCGCCGGCTGGTGCAGTCGCTCAAGCGGGCCGATGGCGTGGTCATTGCCACACCGTCTTATCACGGCGCTTTGTCGGGCGTCATCAAGAACGCGCTCGACTATGTGGAGGACCTGCGGGGCGATGCCCGCCCCTACTTTGACGGACGGGCGGTGGGCATTCTGATCACCGCCCACGGCGCCCAGGCCCTAGGCACCACCTTGGTGGGCGTGCGCGCCATCGTCCACGCCCTGCGCGGCTGGCCCACCCCGTTTGCGGCCACCCTCAACGGGCAGAGCCGCCCATTTGAAAACGGCCTGCCGGCCAATGAAGAAGTAGCCGGCCAGCTGCGTACCGTGGCGCAGCAGGTCTATGAATTTGCTTGCGCACAGCAGATACTGCGCGAGCAACTGGAGCCGACGCACGCGATGGCCGCAGTCGGAACCTGAAGGATGTGCCGCTGCATGAAGGGGCGGCACAAGAAGGCCAGCCAAGTGCAAGGGGCACTGGCTTGAAGCGCGTGGCCTGGCATGCATATCAACCCCCGCGCAGGCGGGTCAACTGGAGACAACTACCGTGAGAACACTTCTTCTTCGTACGGCCGGTCTGGTCGCAGGTCTGGTGGCGGCAG
>JAXITB010000107.1:0-7975 GCA_034680305.1 Polaromonas sp.
AGCGGTCTGGGGCCAGGTCGCGACCGTCACCAGCCTGCAGACCAGCTTGCTACTGACCGCAGCCTCTGGCGTGCTGGCGCTGCTATTGACCCGGCGGCGTCTGCCCGACATCAGCATCGAGGAGGACCTGACCCCCTCGCGAGCGCTGCAGCCGCCTGTGGCCGAAGCACCGCCACGCGGGCGGGTCTTGGTGCACATCGAATACCTGATCGACCCCAAGCAAGACGAGGCATTTAGAGCCCTGATGGAGGAAAGCCGCCGCAGTCGACTGCGCCAAGGCGCACTTGAATGGGCCTTGCTGCATGACATGGGTGAGCCGGGCCGATTCATCGAGCAAGTGACCGACGAATCATGGACCGAACACCTGCGCCGCTTTGACCGCATCACGGCCACCGATGCCGCCTTGCGTGAGAAAAAGCGGGCTTACCACCTGCCGCAAGACCCGCCCATCGTCACGCGCTACGTTCTGGAAGACCCCCGCCATCTGCCCCCACGCTCGGGAGCAGACAATCAGAACGACTCATGAGGCCCCAAATAGCGCCACTGCCCAAGCGGTAGCTGCCCCAGGGTGACCCGACCGATGCGGATGCGCTTGAGCCCGGTCACCAGCAGCCCGACCTGCTCGCACATGCGTCGGATCTGCCGCTTACGGCCCTCACGCAACACAAAACGCAGTTGCTCCGGGTTTTGCCAGCTGACCTGGGCTGGCCGCAAAACCCGTCCGTCAAGGCTCAAGCCATGCTGCAAGAGCCGCAGCTTGTCGGCCGGGAACACCGACTGCACATCCTGGCTGTGCTCGCCATAGCTGACTCGGACCAAATACTCCTTTTCCACCTCGGAGTCCTCGCCGATGAGTTGCCGGGCAATGCGTCCGTCTTGGGTCAGCACCAGCAAGCCGATCGAATCGATGTCGAGCCGGCCAGCCGGGGCCAAGCCGCGGAGCTGCTGCGCGGACCAGCGCATCGGACTGGCACATTCGCGCCAACGGCTGGCGGCCAGGAGCAAACTGGCGGCCGGTCGGTGTCCGTCTTCGGCCTGGGCGCTGACGTAGCCCACTGGCTTGTTGAGCAAGATGGTCACCTGCTGACTCTGTCGCTGCCGGGCCTGCGGGTCGACCTCGATGCGCGCACTGGGCGCCACCGCCAGGCCGAGACTGGCCAACTGCCCCTCCACCCTCACCCACCCTCGCTCAATCCAGTCATCGGCCTGGCGGCGCGAGCACAGGCCCAAATCGGCCATGCGCTTATTGAGTCGAACAGGGCCAGGCGCCTGCTTTGAGGCAGCCGGCACGCGGACAGCGGCGGGCCTCTTGGGGCTGGCGGGCGCATCGGTCATTGAGCCTGAGTCCGGCAGTTGATCGCTTGATTTCTTGGGCCAAGTCTTGTCATGCATGATTGTTTCGCCAACCCTGAAGATCAATGCGCAAAGCTGTCGCTGCGCAGTCGTACCAGATCCAACACCCGCAGGCCGCCGTACTCCACGCGAATCACGCCTTGCTGCTCCAGCGTATGCAGGGCTTCATTGACCCGCTGCCTGGACAGACCCACCAAATAAGCCAACTCCTGCTGGGTGATGCGCAACATCTGCCCAACGCCAGGGAACAAAGCGGGGTTGAACAAGGCCGCCAAATTGCGCGCCACCCGGAGGTCTGGGTTGGTCAGCCGGTCAATCTCGCGTGCCGCGATGAACTGGGCCAGTCGCTCATTGAGTTGACGCATCACAAAACGGTTAAAGCCGATGGAGTGGTCCAAAAGCCAGTCGAAAGTCTCCACCGGCAGTCCGGCCACCAGGCTGCGACGCAGGGCCAGCACGTTGTAACGATAGGGCTCACGCTTGAGGGCCGTGCCCTCACCAAACCAGCCGCCTGGCGGCAGGCCGGTGAATGTCATGGTGGTGCCCTGCGCGCTGTCGCTGCTCATCTTGAGTAGGCCATCAATCACGCCAAACCAGTAAGTCACCTCACGGCCAACACGGCAGATGTGGTCGCCCGGGACGGCCTGACTGACCACCAGTTCGGCCACGGCACGCTCACGCTCGGCGGGCAGCAGCAGACCGAGCCAGGGAATGCCGTCTAGTTCCTGGGCCGACAAAGGCCGGCGGCGCTGGTGGAGAGTGGGCGCAATCGTCATCGAGAAGACATGGCTGACGGTTCGCTTGCGATGCAAACCAATTGACTAGGGTAAACCCCAGACGGATAGTTTGGCAATTGTCGGCGCAACGACAACCTGACGTCAAAGCCCTGAATAGGATAGACGGTAACCCAAGCGACTGCCCGCAGCTCCATGCCGGCTCTCCAAAAAAAGGTTTCCCATGCAGACGACTTTTCCCCAGCTCCTGCTCAAACACGCCGCACAGCGCCCGACGGCCGCTGCCCTGCGCGAGAAGGAGTATGGCATCTGGCAAGCGCACAGTTGGGCCGCACTGGCCAAGCTGGTTGAACACATGGCCTGCGGCATGCACCTGCAAGGTCTGCAGCGCGGGCAGCACATGGTGGTGATCGGTGCTAACCGGCCCCGCCTGTACGCGGCCATGCTGGCCGCGCAAGCCCTCGGAGCGATTCCGATTCCTCTGTACCAAGACGCGGTGGCAGCCGAATGCGTTTTTCCCATTGCCAACGCTGAAGTGCAACTGGCCCTGGTGGAAGACCAGGAGCAGGTCGACAAGCTCCTCGAGATCCGCGAGCAGTGCCCCTTGCTGCAGCGCATCATTTACGACGACCCGCGCGGCCTGCGCAACTATGGAGAGTCAGTGTTGACGGCACTGGACCAATTGATCGAAGACGGCGCTGCGATGGCAGCCAAGCAGCCCAGCTTTTTTGCCGATGAGGTTGCCAAGGGCCAGAGTGACGATGTCGCCGCCATGTTCTTCACCTCAGGCACGACCGGTAACCCTAAGGGCGTGGTCCACACCCACAGCACCCTGATGGACCGCGCCCAGGCCGGCGCCGAGTTCGACAAGCTCAGCAGCGCCGAAGAGGTGTTGGCCTATTTGCCGCCCGCCTGGATTGGCCAGAACATCTTCAGCTACGCGCAGTGGCTGGTTTGCGGCTATGTGGTCAATTGCCCTGAAAACGCAGGCACCGTGTCGATTGACCTCAAGGAAGTGGGGCCAACCTACTACTTCGCCCCGCCCAGGGTCTTCGAGGGCATGCTCACCAGCGTCATGATCCGCATGGAAGACGCCGGCAGCATCAAGCGCAGCATGTTCAAGTACTTCATGGACGTGGCCAAGCGGGTCGGCCCGCAGCGCATGGACGGCAAGTCGCTGAGCTTGAGCGACAGCCTGCTCTATGCCATCGGCAACCTGATGGTCTACGGCCCGCTGCGCAACAACCTGGGCTTTTCCCGCGTGCGCGTGGCTTACACCGCCGGCGAAGCCATCGGCCCCGATCTGTTCACCTTTTACCGCTCGATCGGCATCAACCTCAAACAGTTGTACGGCTCGACCGAAACCGCCGTGTTCGTCTGCCTGCAGCCCGACCATGAGGTGCGGGCAGACACGGTGGGTGTGCCCATCCGCGGCGTCGAGATCAAGGTGGCCGACAACGGCGAGATTCTGGTCAAGTCGGCCGGCCTGCTCAAGGGTTACTACAAAAACCCCAAGGCCACCGAAGAAGTGCTCACCGCAGACGGCTGGTACCACACCAGCGATGCCGGCTTCATTGATGCGCACGGACACCTGAAGATCATCGACCGCGTCAAGGACGTGGGGCGCATCAAGGGCGGCGCCAACGATGGCGCCATGTTCGCGCCCAAATATGTGGAGAACAAGCTTAAGTTCTTCCCCTTCATCAAGGAGGCGGTGGCCTTCGGAGACGGACGCGACAAGGTCTGCGTCATGATCAACATCGATTTCGACGCCGTCGGCAACTGGGCTGAACGACGCAATTTGCCCTACGCCGGCTACACCGACCTGGCGGCCAAGCCCGAGGTCTACGAAATGATCCGTGAGTGCGTGGAGCAGGTCAATGCCGATCTGGCGGCCGACGCCTTGTTGGCCGGCTCGCAGATCAGCCGCTTCCTGGTTCTCCACAAGGAGCTCGATGCCGACGATGGCGAGCTGACCCGGACCAACAAGGTGCGCCGCGGCTTCATTGGCGAGAAATACCAGCCGCTGGTCGATGCCCTGTACGCCGGCCTACAGGAGCAATTCATCGAGACGGTGGTCAAGTTCGAGGATGGCCGCACCGGCAAGGTCAGCGCCACGCTCCGGCTCGGCGATGCCAAAACCTTTGCCGCCATCCAGGCCGCGGCCTGAACCCGACCCACACAGCGCCCATCATGACCAAGAAAAAGATTGGCGACGTCATCCTGGACGTCAAGAACATCTCTCTGAGCTTTGGCGGCGTCAAGGCCCTCACGGACATCTCCTTTAATGTCAAGGAGCACGAGATTCGGGCCATCATCGGCCCCAACGGTGCAGGCAAGAGCTCCATGCTCAACTGCATCAACGGCGTCTACAAGCCCCAGGAAGGCTCGATCAGCTTTCGCGGTCAGACTTTCCGCCACATGAACAGCCATCAGGTGGCCGAGATGGGCGTGGCCCGCACCTTCCAGAATCTGGCTCTGTTCAAAGGCATGAGCGTGCTCGACAACATCATGTCTGGCCGCAACCTCAAGATCAAGAGCAACCTGTTGCTCCAGGCCCTGCGCATCGGGCCGGCCCAGCGTGAGGAGTTTGCGCACCGCGAGTTCGTCGAACACATCATCGACTTTCTGGAGATTCAGCCCTACCGCAAGACGCCGGTCGGACAACTCCCCTACGGGCTGCAAAAGCGCGTCGACTTGGGCCGGGCACTGGCCATGGAGCCACAGGTCTTGCTGCTCGACGAACCGATGGCCGGCATGAACGTCGAAGAAAAGCAGGACATGTGCCGCTTCGTGCTCGACGTCAACGACGAGTTCGGCACCACCATCGTGCTGATCGAACACGACATGGGCGTGGTGATGGACATCTCCGACCGTGTGGTGGTGCTCGACTACGGCAAAAAAATCGGTGACGGCACGCCGCAAGAGGTGCGCAGCAACGAAGAAGTCATCAGCGCCTACCTGGGCACATCGCACTGAGGAAAAGATTCATGGCGTTCTTTCTGGAAACCCTGTTTGGCGGCCTGATGGCCGGCATGCTGTATTCGCTGGTGGCTCTGGGCTTTGTGCTCATCTTCAAGGCCTCCGGCGTGTTCAATTTCGCGCAAGGGGCCATGGTGCTGTTTGCAGCGCTGGCCATGGCTCGGTTTTCCGAGTGGATCCCGCAGTGGATCGGGATTGACAACAAGATCCTGGCCAATGCCCTGGCATTCGTCGCAGCCGCCGTGTTCATGTTGGCTTTCGCCTACTTGGTCGAGCGCTGGGTGCTGCGCCACCTGGTCAACCAAGAGGGCGTCACGCTGCTCATGGCCACCCTGGGCATCACCTACTTTCTTGACGGACTGGGTCAGACGATCTTTGGCAGTGCGGTCTACAAGATCGACATCGGCATGCCCAAAGAGCCCATCTTCGTCTTCGACGGCCTCTTCCAAGGCGGGCTGCTGGTGAACAAGGAAGACCTGATCGCCGCTCTGGTGGCCGCTTGCCTGGTGCTGGCCCTGAGCCTGTTTTTCCAGAAGACCTCCACCGGGCGGGCCCTGCGGGCTGTGGCCGACGATCACCAGGCGGCGCAGTCCATCGGTATCCCGCTGAACCGGATGTGGGTCATTGTCTGGTTCGTGGCGGGTTTGACCGCCTTGGTGGCGGGCATGATCTGGGGCTCCAAGATCGGGGTGCAGTTTTCGCTGACCACGGTGGCGCTCAAAGCGCTGCCGGTGATCATTTTGGGGGGGCTGACCTCGGTGCCGGGGGCCATCATCGGCGGTCTGATCATCGGCGTGGGCGAGAAGATCTCCGAGGTTTACCTGGGCCCGCTGGTCGGTGGAGGCATCGAATTGTGGTTCGCCTATGTGCTGGCCCTGGTCTTCCTGCTGTTCCGGCCCCAGGGCCTGTTCGGCGAAAAAATCATTGATCGCGTCTGAGGGACTGCCCCATGTTTTACAGAGAAAACGGCCAATACAAGACCTCCTATCTGGCCGATCAACAAATCTTCCCCATCGCCCAAGACCGCTGGGCGATCGGGCTCTTGCTGCTGGTGGCCTTCCTGGCCGTGCCCTTGATTGCTGACGAATACATGTTCAGGGCCATCCTGATCCCCTTCGTCATCTTGTCCATGGCGGCGTTGGGCGTCAACATATTGGTGGGTTATTGCGGCCAGATCTCGCTGGGGTCTGGCGCCTTCATGGCGGTCGGCGCCTACATGGCCTACAACACCTTCGTGCGCATTGAAGGCATGCCCCTGATCATCGCGCTGCTGTCGGGAGGCTTTTTTGCCATGCTGGTGGGCGTTTTCTTCGGCATCCCCAGTCTGCGCGTCAAGGGCCTGTATCTGGCGGTGGCAACCCTGGCAGCCCAGTTCTTTTGCGACTGGGCCTTCGCCCGCATCAGTTGGTTCACCAACGACAGTTCCTCCGGCTCGGTGGCGGTGTCTGGGCTGAGCCTGATGGGCTGGAAAATCGATGAGCCTGTCGAAAAGTACCTGTTCTGCCTGGGACTGACGGTCATCACCGCCTTGCTGGCCAAGAACCTGGTGCGCAGCGCCATCGGCCGGGAATGGATGGCCATCCGCGACATGGACGTGGCGGCGGCAGTCATCGGCATTCGGCCCATGTATGCCAAGCTCAGCGCCTTCGCGGTCAGCTCCTTCATCGTCGGCGTGGCCGGTGGCCTGTGGGGCTTCGTCCACTTGGGCTCCTGGGAGCCGGCAGCCTTCTCGATCGATCGATCCTTCCAATTGCTGTTCATCGTCATCATCGGGGGGCTGGGCTCCATCATGGGCAGCTTCTTTGGCGCCGCCTTCATCGTGATCTTGCCGATCGCCCTCAACCAGTTCTTGCCGGCCATCGGTGACTTGGTGGGCCTGACGGTGTCGACAGCCATGATTTCCCACGCCGAATACATGATCTTCGGCGCGCTCATCGTCTGGTTCCTCATTGCCGAGCCGCATGGGCTGGCCAAACTATGGAGCATCGGCAAGCAAAAGATGAGGCTTTGGCCCTTCCCACATTGATTTCCACAGAGGACTGTGGGCGGCCGACACCTCGACCGCAGACCTCTCGAAAGTTCCAAGGTGTTTATTCAGGAGACCCGCATGAGACTAAAGAAAATCGCACTGACCGCTTCCATGGTGGTGGCCAGCTTGGCCGCCACCCTGGGGACGACGGCCGCCCTGGCCCAGGCCAAAGTTCAGTTTTTCCCCAGCCTGACCGGCCGCACCGGACCGGTGGCCCCCAATGCCACGCCGTTTGCCAACGGGTATGCCGACTACATGAAGCTGGTCAATGTACGGGGCGGTATCAACGGCGTCATGACGCTGGTCGAGGAATGCGAAACCGCCTACGCCACAGACCGTGGCGTGTAGTGCTATGAGCTCCTGAAGGGCAAGCATGGCGGCGCGACCGTGTTTCAGCCCCTGTCGACCGGCATCACTTTTGCGCTGACCGAAAAAGTCGCCAACGACAAGGTCTCGCTGATCACTTCCGGCTATGGTCGCAGCGATGCAGCCGACGGTGGCGTCTTCAAGTGGAATTTCCCCCTGATTGGTCACTATTGGGTCGCCGGCGATGTGGTGCTGCAGCACATCGCCAAAAAAGAAGGTGGCTGGGACAAGCTCAAGGGCAAGAAGATCGCCGTGGTCTACCACGACAGCCCCTTCGGCAAGGAGTTGCTGCCCATCGTGCAAGAGCGCGCCGCCATGCACGGCTTTACCCTGCAACTGCTGCCTGTGCCCGCCCCCGGAGTCGAGCAAAAGGCAGTCTGGCTTCAGGTGCGCCAGCAGCGTCCTGATTTCGTGGTGATGCAGACCTGGGGCGTGATGACGCCGACGGCCATCCGCGAAGCCATCGCTGTGGGCTATCCCCGCGAGAAGATGTTTGGCACCTGGTGGTCTG
>JAXITB010000108.1:0-7939 GCA_034680305.1 Polaromonas sp.
CAGCCGCATCCGCGCTGAAGACCTCAAAAATGAGACCATGCTTTTGCTGGGCAACGGACACTGTTTTCGGGATCATGTGCTCGAGGTCTGCCCCGACTTTGCGCGTTTCTCTAGCACGGCCGAAGGCATACGCAAAAGCTTCGAGGGCTCCTCGCTCGAGACCATCAAGCACATGGTTGCCGCTGGCATGGGCGTGACCCTGCTGCCGCGCCTGAGCGTGCCGCAGGGCGCGTTACAGGAAGTCGCAGCCACCGGGCGCGGTCGTAAGCCCAAGGCCGCGGCGGCGGGGCAAGAGCCCCGCTCGTTTGTGAGCTATCTGCCCTTCGAGGGCCATGTGCCCACCCGGCGGGTGGTGCTGGCTTGGCGGCGTAGTTTTACCCGCTATGAGGCGATCGCGGCCTTGCGCAACTCCATTTACGCCTGCCAGTTGCCTGGGGTCACCCGTCTGTCATGAGGCCAGCCCCTGAGGCCCCACCGTGAGTTCGTAAGCCGCTGCCATGTCGCCCGATTTGCCTGAGCCAGCCAGCGCCCGCTGGCGCCTGTACCTGGACCTGATTCGCTGGGACCGGCCAGCGGGCTGGCTGTTGCTGCTGTGGCCGACGCTGTCGGCCTTGTGGCTGGCTGCGGGCGGATTTCCGGGCTGGCATCTGATTTTGGTGTTCGTGCTGGGCACCATCCTTATGCGCAGTGCCGGTTGCTGCATCAATGATGTGGCCGATCGCGACTTTGACCGCCATGTCAAACGCACAGCCCAGCGCCCGGTGACCCGCGGTGCCCTGACGGTCGGCCAGGCCTTGCGCTTTGGCGCCTTGCTGGCACTGCTCGCCTTCGCTCTGGTCTTGACCACCAATGCCCAGGCCATTGCCTGGTCCTTTGCTGCGCTGGCCGTGACCCTGCTCTACCCGTATGCCAAGCGCCACCTGGCCATGCCGCAGGCCGTTTTGGGCGTGGCCTTCAGCTTTGGCATCCCGATGGCCTATGCCGCGGTGCAGGGGCAGGTGCCGACTCAGGCCTGGCTTCTCTTGCTGGGCAATCTGTTTTGGGTCTTGGCCTATGACACCGAGTACGCCATGGTTGACCGCGACGACGACCTGCGCATCGGCATGAAGACCTCGGCCATCACGCTCGGGCGATTTGATGTGACGGCCATCTTGCTGTTTTACGCCGCCTACCTGCTGATCTGGGCCTGGGTGCTCCAAGCGCCCCAGCGTTCGGGCTGGCTTTGGCTGGCACTGGGCCTGGCGGCGGCGCAAGCCCTTTGGCACGGCTGGCTGATTCGCCATCGGGAGCGCGGCCCTTGCTTTCTGGCCTTTCGGATGAACCACTGGCTGGGCATGACCGTTTTTCTGGGCATCGCGCTGTCGGTCTGAGCGCGCCCGCCGTGGCTTTATGGCTTTTGGCCAAACTCCTGACCCAACTCGCGCGCCCGGTCTCGGGCGGCGGTGATCGCAGCAACGAACTGCGCATTCAGGCCGGCCGCTTCCATCGCGCTGATGGCGGCGTAGGTGGTGCCCCCCTTGGAGGTGACCCGTTCGCGCAGCACCGCCGGGGCCTCGTCTGAGCCGTCCGCCAGGGCCGAGGCCCCGCCAAAAGTGGCCAGTGCGAGCTGCCGCGACTGCGCGGCACTCAGGCCGAGCTGCTGGCCGGCGGCCATCATGGCCTCCAGAAAATAAAACACATAGGCCGGGCCTGAACCGGACAGGGCGGTGACGGCGTCGAGCAGGTCTTCGCGGTCCAACCAGATCGATTGCCCGGTGGTGCCGATGACGGTCTCAATGGACTGCCGCTCAGCCGCGCTGACCGCGGGCCGGGCAAACAAGCCGGTGATGCCGCGCCCGATCAAGGCGGGGGTGTTGGGCATGGCTCGCACGATGCGCTGGCTGCCCAGCCAGCCGGCCATGCTGTCGCTGGGTATGCCGGCGGCCACGCTCAAGTGCAGCGCTGAGGCGGTGTGTGGGCCGGCCTGCTGGGCCGCCTGCGCAAAAATCTGCGGCTTGATCGCCCAGACGACCAACTGAGCGCGGGCCAGGCTGGTCTGGCTTTCGGCCAGGGTCACCACGCCCCACTCGGCTTGGAGCCGCTGGCGCTGCTCGGCCAGTGGCTCGACCACCTGAATCTGGTCCGCCGCCAGCCCCTGCCGACGCAGCCCGCCGATGATGGCGCTGGCCATGTTGCCGCCCCCGATGAAGGCGATGGATGGAAGTTGCGTTGCAGACGATGTCATGGACGGGCCCTTGGGTGGGGTGCAGTGGGCCGCAAGCGTAGCAGACCAGGTGGACATGAAGATCGCCAAGTGCACCGATATGGTGCAAATTCCCGTCTTCAGTTGGGCGGGCGAGTCAAAACATGGGACCACGCCCCCATGTTTCTTGCCTCGACCGGCTTGCGGGCGCCTCAGATCCGCCCCGGGCGGTGTCCCAGTCGAGCCATTGAATCAAACCAGTTGACGGCAATTTGCAGCTGGGTTATAGTGGAGGGCTTCGCTGCTTGAAAAGGCAGTTCGGAGTGAAGCCCAATCGGAAGCTTGGTGAGTGGTTTACCAAGGGGACGACGGGCCCAAGACTGACTGGCTCAGGCACAGCTTCTCGGCTCCAAGCCGAGTGCTCAGCCTGCCAGGACAAGTTGGGAACCATTTAAATGATTCAAACGCAATCGAAACTCGATGTTGCTGACAACACGGGTGCCAAGTCTGTCATGTGCATCAAGGTGCTTGGGGGTTCCAAGCGCCGTTATGCCAGTGTGGGCGATGTCATCAAGGTCAGCATCAAGGAAGCAGCCCCACGGGGTCGCGTCAAAAAAGGCGAGGTCTACAGCGCTGTCGTGGTCCGTACGGCCAAGGGCATTCGTCGCGGCGACGGCTCGCTCGTCAAATTCGACGGCAACGCAGCCGTGTTGCTCAACGCCAAGCTGGAGCCCATCGGCACCCGCATCTTCGGGCCGGTCACGCGCGAGTTGCGCACCGAGCGGTTCATGAAGATCGTGTCGCTGGCGCCCGAAGTTCTGTAAGGACGACCGCCATGAACAAGATCATCAAGGGCGACGAAGTCATCGTCATCGCCGGCCGCGACAAAGGCAAGCGGGGCAAAGTGTCTCTGCGTTCGGGTGAGGCCCATCTCGTTGTCGAGGGCATCAACCTGGTCAAGAAGCACACCAAGCCCAACCCCATGAAGGGCACGACCGGCGGCATCGTCGAGAAAAGCATGCCCATCCATCAGTCCAACCTGGCGATCTACAACGCCGCCACCGGCAAAGCCGATCGGGTTGGTATCAAGTTGCTCGCTGACGGCAAGAAGGTGCGTGTCTTCAAGTCCAGCGGCGAAGAAATCAAGGCTGCATGATCATGGCTCGCTTGCAAGCGCTCTATCGCGAAAAAATCGCGCCCTCGCTGATTGAAAAGTTCGGCTACACCTCGCCCATGCAGGTGCCCCGCATCACCAAGATCACCCTGAACATGGGTGTGAGCGAAGCGGTCGCCGACAAAAAGGTCATGGACAACGCCGTCGGCGACCTGACCAAGATCGCCGGCCAAAAGCCCGTGGTCACCAAGGCCAAGAAAGCCATCGCCGGCTTCAAGATCCGTGAAGGTCTGCCCATCGGCTGCATGGTGACCCTGCGCGGCGTGCGCATGTATGAATTCCTCGATCGTTTCGTCACCGTGGCCTTGCCCCGTGTGCGTGACTTCCGCGGCATTTCGGGTCGTGCTTTTGACGGCCGCGGTAACTACAACATCGGTGTCAAGGAACAGATCATCTTCCCCGAGATCGAGTACGACAAGGTCGACGCCCTGCGCGGCCTCAATATCAGCATCACCACGACGGCCAAGTCCGATGAGGAGTGCAAGGCACTGCTCAGCGCTTTCCGTTTCCCGTTCAAGAACTGAAGGCGCGCACCATGGCAAAAAAAGCTCTGCTGCAACGTGAACTCAAGCGCGACAAGCTCGCCGCCAAGTTCGCCAAGAAATATGCTGAACTCAAGGCGGTCGCTGGCGATGCCAAGCGGTCTGACGAAGAGCGTGCACTCGCTCGCCTGGATCTGCAAAAGCTCCCCCGCAATGCCAACCCGACGCGTCAGCGCAATCGCTGCGGCATCACCGGGCGCCCGCGTGGCACCTTCCGTCAATTCGGTCTGGCACGTAGCAAGATCCGTGAGATGGCCTTCGCTGGTGATATCCCCGGTATCACCAAGGCCAGCTGGTAAGCACCAGGAGAACCTTTCATGAGCATGAGTGATCCCATCGCCGATATGCTGACGCGTATCCGCAATGCCCAGATGGTCGAAAAGACCTCTGTGCAGGTGCCTTCTTCCAAAGTCAAGGTGGCCATTGCCCAGGTCCTGAAGGACGAGGGCTACATCGACGGTTTCCAGGTCAAGAACGACGATGGTCGTCCCCAGCTGGAAATCGCTTTGAAGTACTACGCTGGCCGTCCGGTCATCGAGCGCATCGAGCGTGTCAGCCGCCCTGGCCTGCGTGTCTACAAAGGCAGCGGCGCCATTCCTCAGGTCATGAACGGTCTGGGCGTGGCCATTGTCACCACCCCTAAGGGCGTGATGACCGATCGCAAGGCCCGCGCAACCGGTGTCGGTGGCGAAGTCCTGTGCTACGTGGCTTAACGCCGAGACTGAAAGGAACATCAAGATGTCTCGAGTTGGAAAAAGCCCCGTTGTCGTGCCGCAAGGCGTGGACGTGGCCATCAAGGAAGACCAGATCAGCGTCAAGGGGGCGTTGGGCGCCCTGTCGTTGGCCCAAAGCGCACTGGTCACTGTCAAGAATGAAGGCGGTAAGCTGACCTTCTCGCCGGCCAATGATTCGCGTCAGGCCGACGCCATGAGCGGCACCATGCGCCAGTTGGTCAACAACATGGTGAACGGCGTGGCCAAGGGTTTTGAGAAAAAGCTCTCCCTGGTCGGCGTGGGCTACAAGGCCCAGGCTCAGGGCACCAAGCTGAATCTGACCGTTGGTTATTCGCATCCGGTCGTGATGGAGATGCCGGCTGGTATCAAGGTCGAGACCCCCACGCCGACCGAAGTCCTGATCAAGGGCTTTGACCGTCAGCGCGTCGGTCAGGTTGCCGCCGAGGTGCGTGCCGTTCGTCCTCCCGAGCCTTACAAGGGCAAGGGCATCCGCTATTCGGATGAGACGATTGTCATCAAAGAAACCAAGAAGAAGTAAGGAGCTGCATGATGTTGACCAAGAAAGAGCAGCGCCTTCGCCGTTCCCGTCAGACCCGCGTGCGCATTGCGCAGCAGGGCGTGGCTCGGCTGACTGTCAATCGCACCAATTTGCACATTTATGCCAGCGTGATCTCTGGCGATGGCGCACGCGTGCTGGCTTGCGCTTCGACCGCAGAGGCCGAGGTTCGTCAGACTCTGGGTGCGTCGGGCAAGGGCGGCAATGTGGCCGCGGCGCAGGCCATCGGCCGTCGTATCGCCGAGAAGGCCAAAGCCGCCGGCGTTGAAAAAGTGGCTTTTGACCGTGCGGGCTTTGCCTATCACGGCCGCGTCAAGGCCTTGGCCGAAGCCGCGCGCGAAGCTGGCTTGCAGTTCTAAGCAGGATCCGAAAAATGGCTAAGTTTCAAGCTAAATCCCAAAACGACGCTCCTGAGGATGGCCTCAAGGAGAAGATGATCGCGGTCAACCGCGTCACCAAAGTGGTCAAGGGCGGTCGTATTCTGGGCTTTGCCGCACTGACCGTGGTCGGTGATGGCGATGGCCGGGTTGGCATGGGCAAAGGCAAATCCAAGGAAGTGCCGGCAGCGGTGCAAAAAGCCATGGAAGAGGCCCGCCGCAACATGGTCAAGGTCTCGCTCAGGAGCGGCACCATTCACCACACCGTCCAGGGCCACCACGGCGCCGCTTCTGTCATGATGACGCCGGCCCCCAAGGGTACCGGCATCATCGCTGGCGGTCCGATGCGCGCTATTTTTGAAGTCATGGGCATCACCGACATCGTGGCCAAAAGCCACGGGTCGAGCAACCCCTACAACATGGTGCGCGCCACCATGGACGCCCTGAACAAGTCGACCACACCTGCCGAAATCGCGGCCAAGCGTGGTAAGACCGTTGAAGAAATCATTGGCTGAGAGGCCCACCATGACGACCCCTTCCAAACTCAAGGTCCAGCTCGTTCGCAGCCCGATCGGCACCCAGCAGTCTCATCGCGCCACCGTGCGTGGTTTGGGTCTGCGCCGTGTCAACAGCGTCAGCGAACTCGAGGACACGCCGGCTGTGCGCGGCATGATCAACAAGATCGCTTACCTGGTCAAGATTCTGTAAGAGGCGGCTCACCATGCAACTCAATTCCATCAAGCCCGCCTCTGGCGCCAAGCACGCCAAGCGTCGCGTCGGCCGCGGCATTGGCTCCGGCCTGGGTAAAACCGCTGGCCGTGGTCACAAAGGTCAAAAGTCTCGCGCCGGTGGCTATCACAAGGTCGGCTTCGAAGGCTGCCAGATGCCGCTGCAGCGCCGCTTGCCCAAGCGCGGCTTCAAGTCGCAGTCGCTGCAGTTCAATGCCGAGGTGACTTTGGCTGCGCTCGAGCAGCTCGGTCTGGCCGAGGTGGACGTGTCTGCGCTCAAGAGCGCGGGTCTGATCGGCCAGCTGGCCAAGACGGTCAAGGTCATCAAGACCGGCACGCTCAGCAAGGCCGTCAAACTCAATGGGATCGGCGCGACCGCTGGTGCCAAGGCGGCCATCGAGGCCGCCGGCGGCTCGATCGCCTGAGTCTTTGACATCGACAACCGGACATAGGTAACTGTTCAGCGTGGCCACCAGTTCTGCATCTCTGGCAAAAACCGGCAAGTACGGGGATCTGCGCGCGCGCTTGATCTTCCTCTTGCTGGCGCTGGTGGTTTATCGCATTGGTGCGCACATTCCAGTGCCGGGCATCGATGCGACCCAGTTGCAGCAGTTGTTCAGTCAGCAGGGCGGCATCCTGAACTTGTTCAACATGTTCTCTGGGGGCGCGCTGTCACGCTTTACCGTGTTTGCCCTGGGCATCATGCCCTACATCTCTGCTTCCATCATCATGCAGCTGCTGACCTACGTCGTCCCGACGTTTGAGCAGCTCAAGAAGGAAGGCGAAGCAGGCCGGCGCAAGATCACTCAGTACACCCGTTACGGTACGCTGGGCTTGGCGATCTTCCAGTCCATGGGCATCGCGGTCGCTCTGGAAAGCTCGCCCGGTCTGGTGCTGGCTCCTGGCTTTGGCTTTCGCATGACGGCCGTGGTGAGTCTGACTGCCGGCACCATGTTCCTGATGTGGTTGGGCGAGCAGATCACCGAGCGCGGCTTGGGCAACGGCATTTCTATCCTGATCTTCGCGGGCATCGCCGCTGGCCTGCCCAGCGCCATGGGTGGCCTGCTGGAGTTGGTCCGCACCGGTGCGATGAGCATTCTGGTGGCTCTGGTGATCGTGGTTCTGGTGGCTCTGGTGACCTACTTTGTGGTCTTCGTGGAGCGCGGTCAGCGCAAGATCCTGGTCAACTACGCCCGCCGACAGGTGGGTAACAAGGTCTATGGTGGTCAGTCGTCCCACCTGCCGCTCAAGCTCAACATGGCTGGTGTGATTCCGCCGATCTTCGCCTCGTCCATCATTTTGTTGCCGGCCACTGTTGTGGGTTGGTTCTCGACGGGCGAGAGCATGCGCTGGCTCAAAGACCTGGCGTCCACCCTGGCGCCCGGTCAGCCCATTTATGTGTTGCTGTACGCCACCGCCATCATTTTCTTTTGCTTTTTCTACACGGCATTGGTGTTCAACAGCCGTGAGACGGCCGACAACTTGAAAAAGAGCGGCGCTTTCGTGCCGGGCATTCGCCCTGGTGATCAGACGGCCCGTTACATCGACAAGATTCTGGTGCGTTTGACGCTCGCCGGTGCGATCTACATCACTTTTGTGTGTTTGCTGCCCGAGTTCCTGATCCTCAAGTACAACGTGCCGTTTTA
>JAXITB010000109.1:0-7930 GCA_034680305.1 Polaromonas sp.
GCCGCCAGCACGCGCCGGTCATGCTCGCCCAGCGCCTGGGCGGCCTTCTCACGTTCCGCGCTCTTGCGCGCGAACGCCTCATCAATGGGCTTGCGGAAGGCATCCCAGAGCTTTTGTTCCTGGCGCCGCTCGATGGGCACCCACTGCGCCTCTTGTTGCCAACGCTGCTGCAAGGTGCGCACCGCGTCGAGGCGCAGCGGCTCCTGTGCGCCCAGGCTCTGGGCTTCATCAATCAAGGCACGGCGGCGAGCCAAGCTTTGCTGACGGGCGGCCTGCAGCGGCGATTGGGCTGCCTCAATCAGGGCCTTCCACTGGGACTGCATTTCAGCGTAGGCTTTTTCACTGAGGTGGCCCGCATCGCGCCAGCGCTGCTCGAAAGACTGCAGGCTGCGTGTGTGCAACTTCCAGTCCTCGGAGGCCTGATGGACCTCGGTCCAGGCGCGCAGTTCGTCCATCAGGGCGCGGCGCTGCGACCGACTGGCTTCCTGCTGCTCGCGGGTTTTCTCGAGCCAGGCTTCGACCACCTTGTAGGCCTGGTTGCAGGCCTCATCGAATTTTTTCCACAGGCCATGATTGGGCACACCGCCCTGATCGCCGGTTTTCCACTGCTCGCGCAACTGTCGCAATGTCTCCTGCTGCTTGCGACCACCCTGGGGCTTGTCCACCAGGGCCTGAGCCTTGGCCAGCAATTCCTCACGAATCTGGTCAGCACGCCAGCGCTGCCAGCCTTCAAGCTCACCGGCCGAAGTCAGCGTGGCGTGGGCATCGGCCTCCAGCGCCGCATCAATGTGCCGGACATGGTCCTTGAGCGCCTGGCGCAGGTCGGCCGCCGCCTTGGGCGCAGCTTTGCCATGGCCCTGGGCCAATTCGGCCTTGAGCAGATCGAGCGCCTGCTGCACCGCGGCGCTGGCTTGGGCACGCTGCTGTGCCAGCACGGCCGGGTCGACCTTGGGCTTGGCCGGCTTGTCAGACTTAAGGCCAGCGGCCTGATCCCGCAATGCGCGCAACTCATCGGCCCAGACTGGCACCGCCGGCAAGGGGGCCTGGGCATCGCCAGCGGCCGCCACGGCCTGCGCCAAAGCCGCCTCAAAAGCTTCCCAAACCGCCAGCAACTGCTGCCGGGCCGCTTCGAGCTGAAGCGGAAAGCGCGGATCGACGCTGGGCCAGACCGGATCGGCCACCAGCGCATCGGCCTGCTCCCGCCAATGTGCAACGTCGGCACGCAGGCCCGCCCAAAGCGCCTGGGCATCCCGCCAGGGCTTGGTCGACAACACCTCGGTGCGCTGAATGATGAGCACAGCGGCCTCGCGCTGCACCTGCGCCCGGTGCTGCAAATCCTCGATGGTCTTGACCCGCTCGACCAGCAGCACTTTCAGGCCAGCCAGCGGCTCGCGCGACAGGGGCGCACCGGCCTTGGCCGCATCACGCTGCCAAGCCAAGGCATCGGCCAGATTCAGCCGCGTGGCATCGAGCAGGGCCTGGGCCCTGGCCGCCCAGTCGGCCGCCAGCGCATCCTGACCCCTGGCCCGACGCAGTTCATCGAGCTTTTCTCGCAGCGGCTTGGCCGCGCCCTTATCGCGGTTGGACAACTCCTTGAACACCTCCGCCATCTGCTCCGGCGAGGGCTCACCGGCCATCCAGGCGCGAATGCGTGCGGCCCGCTCCCCCGCAGTGGCGGCGGTGAAGGCGCCGCCGGTGAGGGCGTCAAGGGCCTTCAAGTCGAGCGCCTTGGCGCGGGCCTGGGAATCCTGGGTGGGGTCTGAATGAACCATGAATGACAAAAAGGGAGTAGGTGGCGCACGCACGGAATGCCGACATCCCGCCAAGGCGGTGCATTCCGTTCATGCGGGTGAACCGTCTATTTTGACCGCAATCTGCCCGGTTACCGCACAGACGGGCAAGCCGTGCAAGGTCAATGGCGCTGACCCCAGGCAAGGGCCGGCAGACGTGGTCATGCGGGCATCACCGCCAAAGACCTGTCAGACCCCAGCGAGCCAATGGTCCACAGGCACTGGCAGCGAAGCTCAGGCAGTCGTTTGGTTTTTGCATGATGGAAATATTCATTCAAAATTCTTGATCATTGACCCTGGATTTGGATTGCCCTTAAAATCCGGCCTCGCGTTAAACCTAGGGTCAACCCTGAGTTCAAAGACCGGTCTTGCAAGACCCGAATGGGCAACCAGCCCCACCAGACTCGGTGACCCAGCGCCAGCCCCACCTCAGCGGCGGCGCCAGAAAAAGAAGGACAACCATGACAGCGCCAGTGCAAGCCCAGCGCCGAAGCACCCTGCAGCGATTGCGTCGCAGCCTTGCCCACGTGGGCAGCGACATCACGCAAGGTTTTTTTGATGTCAGCCATAACAGTTTTGCCATGCTCGGCCTGGCCGTGGCTTTCGTGGTGTTCACGTTGACCGCCCGCCCCGACCTGCGCGATGCGGCAGAAGGCCATTTGATGGCTCTGCTGGTCGAGCGCCAAGAAGCCAACCTCAGCCTGGGCGAGCCGGCAGCGGCCGGACGGGCCACGGCGGTCAACCCGGCCGACCTGCCCAAACCCCAGGCGGCCCTGGCCCACTGGCTCAGCCGCAAGTACGGCGTGGCCCCCGAACCGGTGGCCGCCCTGGTGGCCGCGGCCCACGACATCGGCCACAAGGTCGAACTCGACCCCACCCTGATCCTGGCCATCATGGCGGTGGAGTCGGGCTTCAATCCCTTCGCGCAAAGTCCGGTCGGCGCTCAGGGCCTGATGCAGGTGATGACCAGCGTCCACCACCAGAAATACTCGCCCTTCGGTGGCAAACTGGCCGCTTTCGACCCGGTGACCAACCTGCGGGTGGGCGTGCGGGTGCTGCTGGCTTGCATCGAGCGGGCCGGCTCGGTGGAGGGTGGCTTGAAGTTCTACGTGGGCGCGGCCAATCTGGAAGACGACAGCGGCTACGCCAACAAGGTGCTGGCCGAACAGGCCCGCCTGAAACTGGTCATTGAGGGCAAGGCGGTGCCAACCAGCGGCCAGACCGCCTGGGCCGTGCCCACCACGGCCAAACCGCGCAGCGAATCGACCGAGCCCTCGGCCCGAGCGCCCCAGGACTCCTGATCAGCCGCGATCGCTCGCTGGCCTGGGCTACACTGCAGCCCGTGCGCAACTGGCGATAGGCTTGGTGCCCTCCGAGGGCCAGGCTGACGTGGGACACCACTGGGGAGCGCACGGCTGGCCGCATGAGCGCCAGCCTTCGAGCCGTTCGCCTGGGCAGCCCTTGCCACCTTCGCAGGGATCACGTCTTACAGGACTGCCATGTACAACCGTCAACATCTGGTCGCTCAGACCGATCCTGAACTGTGGGCTGCCATCGAGGCTGAAAACGCCCGACAGGAACACCACATCGAGCTGATTGCCAGCGAAAACTACGCTTCACCTGCGGTCCTGGCGGCTCAGGGCTCACAGCTGACCAACAAATACGCCGAAGGCTACCCAGGCAAGCGCTACTACGGCGGCTGCGAAAACGTCGACATCGCCGAGCAACTGGCCATCGATCGCATCAAGCAGATCTTCGGTGCCGACGCGGCCAATGTGCAGCCGCACTGCGGGGCCTCGGCCAACGAAGCGGTGTTTCTGGCCTTTCTCAAGCCGGGCGACACCATCATGGGCATGAGCTTGGCCGAAGGCGGGCACCTGACGCACGGCATGCCGCTCAATATGTCGGGCAAGTGGTTCAACGTGGTTTCCTACGGGCTCAATGCCCAGGAAGAGATCGACTACGACGCGATGGAAAAAACCGCGCGTGAGGCCCGCCCCAAGCTGATCGTCGCTGGCGCGTCGGCCTACAGCCTGCGCATTGACTGGGCCCGCTTTGCCAAGGTGGCCAAAGAGGTGGGCGCGATTTTCTTGGTCGACATGGCCCACTATGCCGGCTTGATTGCCGCCGGCGTCTACCCCAACCCGGTGCCGCATGCCGATGTGGTGACCTCCACCACCCACAAGAGCTTGCGCGGCCCGCGCGGCGGCATCATCTTGATGAAGGCCGAACACGAAAAGGCCATCAACAGTGCCATTTTCCCTGGCCTGCAGGGTGGTCCACTGATGCATGTGATCGCCGCCAAGGCGGTGGCCTTCAAGGAGGCGCTGGAGCCGTCATTCAAGGTCTACCAGCAGCAGGTCATTCGCAATGCGCAGATCATGGCCGAGACCTTGACCGAGCGGGGCCTGCGCATCGTCAGCGGACGCACCGAGAGCCACGTCATGCTGGTGGACCTGCGGGCCAAAGGCATCACTGGCAAACTGGCCGAGGCGGTGCTGGGTGCGGCCCACATGACCATCAACAAGAACGCGATCCCCAAGGACCCGGAAAAACCAATGGTCACCAGCGGCGTGCGCATCGGCACACCGGCCATGACCACCCGCGGCTTCAAGGACGAAGAGGCGCGGCTGACAGCCCACCTGATCGCCGACGTGCTCGACAAGCCCCACGACGAGGCCAACATCGCTGCGGTGCGGGCCAAGGTCAATGCCCTGACGGCGCGTTTCCCCGTCTACCAGTGATGTCCTGTCGGGCTGCCGCACCCACCGACCGCCGGAACAGGGCCTGAGCGATGAAATGCCCGTTCTGCGGTCATCTGGAAACCCAGGTTGTGGAGACCCGGGTCTCAGAAGACGCTGACGTGATCCGGCGGCGGCGCCAATGCGGGGCCTGTGACAAGCGATTCACCACCTACGAGCGGCCCGATGTCAACTTCCCGGCCATCGTCAAGAAGGACGGGCGGCGCATCGAGTACAAGCGCAGCAAAATTCTCGAATCGATGAGCCTGGCGCTGCGCAAGCGGCCGGTCAGCACCGAACAGGTCGATGCGGCCATTGAGCGCATTGAAGAAAAAATGCTGAACCTGGGTGTGCGCGAGGTGCCCTCGACCCGCCTGGGCGAGTGGGTGATGCGCGAACTCAAAAAGCTCGACAAAGTGGCCTATGGGCGCTTTGCCAGCGTCTACAGCAGCTTCGAGGACCTCGACGACTTCAAGAACCTGGTCGACGAAGTCCGGCGCTGAGGCAAGGTCCGGCAAAGCTTTGTTGGATGCGCATGGCAGGAGCTGGGCTCCAGGGCGTGTTTTTCAGCCCTTCCCTAGCGCCAGCATTCCTGCACTGAAAGCCCGCTGCCCGTTCGCCCTTTTTGGCTGAGGTGATCGAGCGTCAAGGCGGCGCAGGGGTCATCGGCCATGGCACCCTGCGGATCGGCGCGCAGGCGATAGCTGCTGGCATCGGACTGCTCAATCTGCAAAAGATAGGTCACCCGTCCGTCCGAGCTGACTGACTGCACGGCAGCAGGCAACTGCAGGCTGGCGCCGGCCGCGTCCAGGAAACTGCCCCGCAAGCTGTAATGACGCTCCATGAACTGCTGGGCCTGCATCAAGGCTGCGACCGCCTGGGTACGCTGAGCGCGCTGCACATGGGCACGGTAGCTGGGCCAGGCCACCGAAGACAGCAAGCCAACGATGAGCAAGACGGTGAGCAATTCGATCAGGCTAAAGCCCTGTGCGCGATAAGCCGGGGCAGATGGGTTGTGTGTCATGGGTTCACCTCAGGGGCGGGTTGAGAATGCGGCGAAAGGTGCGGGCGCGCACCTGACCGTCTTCGATCAGCAGCGTGCTTTGGAGCCAGGCCGAGGTACCGGTCTGGGGCGGGCCCGAGCGGGCCCCGGTCGGATAATCGGGACTGAATCCACGGACGGTGACCAGGTAAACGGGCAAGCCCCGTGGCTGATCGGCCAGCACTTGGCGCTCGACCAGGCACTCAGGCGGCTTGGCCGATGGCGCTGCCGGTGGCACGTCGGCGGTCAGCAGCGAACCGCTTTCCCAGGACGCGGCCAAGGTCCAGGCGGCACGCGCAGCCGTGCTCAGCGGCAAACTGGCATCGGCCAGAGTCGGCAGGCGCGACGGTCCCGGCAAAAGCAACTGCAACTCGCAATACCGCAGCCCCGCCTGCGCTTGCTCCAGGGCGAGTGCGCGCATCAGGTGAACATGGCCCAGCCGGGTCGAGCCGGCGCTGGCCCGCAAGGCGGCCACCGTGCCCAGCGCCAGGGCCCCCAGCAGCACCAAAATCACCACCAGACTGATGCCCCGGCTTCTCGCGGCCGGCGACAACCGGACAAGCTGCCGCTGACCACAGCCAACCCGTACTCGGCAGGCAGTCGCCTTCATGGCGATCTCCTGGCCGGGTTCAAAGCCACGGTGGACCAAAAGGCCCGCCGCAATCGGCCGTCCGCAGCACGGGCGGCGCGGCCCTCGCAGTCGGCGTAGTGGCGCGAATCGTCGGGCCCCAGCACCGGCTCGCTGCTGCGCAGCAGCAGGCACAGACGCACCGCACGCACCTGGTCGAAGTCAGTGACCTGCTGAGCATTCACATAGCGCAGGGCGGAACCATCGACAGCCTCGACCGGCAGGCCCCACCACAGGACCATGTGCTCGACGTTCTCCACCAGGGGCTGCGGCCCGGTGCTGCCAGGGCCTGCGCAGCGCAATTCAGCGCGGGCACTGTTGATCTGCCAGCGGTTGACGGTGATGTAGACCCGGCTGCCATCGGCCGCCGTGCTCGCGTCCAGGCCATTGCCCAGACAATCGGTCGGCCTGCCGTTACTGCCGACCACCGTGGTTTGCGCATCGGCCTCGTAGCGGATCTCCACCGCCGACGAGACCCTGGTGCCGGCACTGGCGGCCGCACAACCGGACGGGAGCCTGTCGTTCGCGCTGAAACCATGGTCACAGGCCCAAAGGCCCGGCCCATCGAGCGTGGTTTGCCAGGGCGCCTGCCCGGCGGTCGCGGGCTGAGCACGCAGCGGCCGACCATAGCCGCTCATCATGAAATCGGCGCGCAGTAACTCGATGGCGATCTGGGCGTCCTCCACCATCTGCCCTTGGGCCGCCTGCAAGCGCTGGCTGCGCCCGGCAATGACCACCTGAACCAGCACCAGCCCGACCAACAGCAAGCCGATGAAGGAGCCGACCAGCAACTCCAGCAGCGAAAAGCCGGCCAGTCGCTCAGCACGGCTGGCCGCCCTCACCAGCTCACCCCCAGGCTCAGGCAGCGCACCGCCTCGCCGTCCGCCAGGGCCAGTGGAGCGGGACACTGGAACATGGCGGGCGCCTCCTGGCTCAGCGCCTGAGCGCCCGGCTCGCGCCAAGCCACTGTGACACTCGCCCGCCGAGCCGTGGTGTCAACCAGGACCAGCGACGAACCCCGGGGCAGTGCCTGCCTGACCCATAGCCGCCACTGCGCGGCATCGGCCGCCGCCCAAGCGGGCGCATCGCAAGACCCGACCGTGCAGTTGCTGGCGCTCAACTGGCTCTGCGCCTCAAAACCTTGCTCGAAGGCCATGGCCGTGGCCACACCCGGACTGGCACGCAGGCGATCGGCCATGTCGGTGGCCAGCAAGGTGGCCATGGCCCGATGCTGATTCAAGCGGGTCTGCCGCAGGGCGCCGGCCTGGCTGTTGAGCCAGGCCCCTACGCCCAGGGCCACCAGCAAGAGGGACACCAGCACTTCCATCAGCATGAAGCCTCGGACCGACGCGAGCCTCAGCCGCATTGGGTCTGCCCGTCGGGGCGCAGGCTGGCGCGACCCTGCATCGAAACACAGACCAGGCGCAAGCCCGAGCCGCGGCCATGGAGGCTGACGGTCTGGCCGGCAGCGCGCGCTGCGCCGGTGGGCTGATAGGTCAGGCCGGCGCGATCGGAGGCCCCGTTGCTGCTGATGGACTGCACCGCCGCGGCCGGCTGGTGCTGGCGCAGCAGGCGCTCGCCAGAGTCGACGGTGCGATCGAGGTCGGGGTCAATGAACACCACCCAGCCACGCCCCCAGTCGGCATGGGTGGCGCAGGCCGCGCCGTCGGTCGATGGACAGATGGACACCGGCTGACCGAGCATGACCGCTTGCGTCCGGGCAAATCGC
>JAXITB010000110.1:0-7844 GCA_034680305.1 Polaromonas sp.
CAAAGAGGCCGTGTTCGGTGGCAGCAGCTTAGCCAGCACCTTGTTCTTGAAAGCTTGTCCGTATCGAGCCATCGCGTCTTTCCATCATCGTCCCCCATTCTTTGAAATCTATGGAGGCGACAACTATTCTGACGCGGGGGGTGCCCGGCCAGAGGTCTCAAATGCGGACTGCGGGACAAGCGTGGGGGGCTTTGATCCCGCTGATGAGGCCAACCTTGGGGGCAAGGTTGGGCCCATCTGAGCCGGGCAGCAGCGCAGGCTCAGTAGACCAGCCGCTCTGGCCGAATCTCCTGCAAGATGGTGGTGGCGATCTCTTCGATGGACTTGGTGGTGGTAGATAGCCACCGGATGCCTTCGCGGCGCATCATGGCCTCAGCCTCATGGATTTCCTCGCGGCAGTTTTGCAAGCTGGCGTAGCGCGAGTTGGGCCGTCGCTCATTGCGGATCTGGGCCAGGCGCTCGGGTGCGATGGTCAGGCCAAAGATTTTTTTGCGATGGGGCATCAGGGCCGGCGGCAGTTGGCGTCGGTCAAAGTCTTCGGGGATGAGGGGGTAGTTGGACGCCTTCAGACCATATTGCATGGCCAGGTACAGCGAGGTGGGCGTCTTGCCACTGCGACTGACGCCCACCAGGATCACATCAGACTGCTGCAGGTCGGTGTTGCTTTGGCCGTCGTCATGGGCCAGCGAAAAGTTGATGGCCTCGATGCGATCGTCGTATTCCTTGCTCTTGGAGGCGTCCGAAAAGCGGCCGACCCGGTGGTTGGACTTGATGCCCAACTCGGCTTCTAGGGGTTCGACGAACATGCCGAACATGTCCAGCAGCATGCCGTTGCTGGCACGAATGACAGCCAGCACGTCCATATTGACCAGGGTGGTGAAGACGATGGGCCGGCGTCCTTCAAGTTCTGCCGTGTGGTTGATCTGCCGCAGCGCCTGATGGGCTTTGTCGACTGTGTCGACAAAGGGCAGCCGGACGTGGCGGGGCTTGATCTCGAATTGGGCCAGGATGGCGTTGCCAAAGGTCTCGGCAGTGATGCCGGTGCCATCGGAGATGAAAAAGACGGTGCGTGTGGGCATGGCTGAGCGGGCGAGGCGGCCCCGAGGGGCCTGGAAGGGGGCATCCTACAATCGAGCCAATTATCAAGTTTCTCTCCCCATGGCTTGCCTGCGCCCCCTCCAAGAACAAGAAGGCCTGCTGCCGCCCATGGCGAGACCACCGGTTTTTAAACCTCCTGGAGTCTTGTCATGTCCCACCTGTTCGAGGCGACCGCCTTGGTCGTTGCGTTTGAAAACCTGAGGATGAGCGATGTCGAGGCCGTTGGCGGCAAGAACGCCAGCCTCGGCGAGATGATCTCGCAACTGCCGACGGGCGTGCGGGTGCCCACCGGTTTTGCCACCACGGCCCACGCCTTTCGCCAGTTCCTCGCCCACGGTGGCCTGGACCGGAAAATCAAGGACAAGCTCGACGCGCTCGACACCGAAGACGTCAACGCCCTGGCGGCCGTGGGGGCGCTGGTGCGCCAATGGGTCCAGGATCAGCCCTTTCCAGCCGATCTGGAGCAGGCGATCCGGGCCGAGTTTGGGCGGCTCAGTGCAGGCAACGCACAAGCCAGTTTTGCGGTCCGCTCGTCGGCCACCGCGGAGGACTTGCCCGATGCCTCCTTTGCCGGCCAGCAGGAAACCTTTTTGAACGTGGTGGGCATTGAAGATGTGCTCCACAAGATGAAAGAGGTGTTTGCTTCCCTCTACAACGACCGCGCCATCAGTTACCGGGTGCACAAGGGCTTTGCCCATGCCGATGTGGCCTTGTCAGCGGGCGTGCAGCGCATGGTGCGGTCCGATCTGGGCGCGGCCGGCGTGATGTTCACCATCGACACCGAAAGTGGCTTCGAGGAGGTGGTTTTCATCACCGCCAGCTACGGCTTGGGCGAGACGGTGGTGCAGGGCGCTGTCAATCCGGACGAGTTTTATGTGCACAAGCCCATGCTGCAGGCGGGCAAGCGCGCCCTGATCCGTCGCAACCTGGGCTCCAAACTGATTCAGATGACTTTTGCCACGCCGGCAGAAAAGCAGGCCAGCGGCAAGCTGGTGAGCACCACCGATGTGCCGGTGGAACTGCGCAACCGCTACTGCCTGAGCGATGCCGAGGTCGAGCAGTTGGCCCGCTATGCGCTCATCATCGAGCAGCATTACGGTCGGCCGATGGACATCGAATGGGGCAAGGACGGCACCGACGGGCAGATTTACATCCTTCAGGCGCGCCCCGAGACCGTCAAGAGTCAGGCCAAGGGCCAGGCCGAGCTGCGCTACAAACTCAAGGGCTCGGGCACGGTGCTGGCCTCTGGGCGGGCCATCGGGCAGAAGATTGGGACCGGCCCGGTGCGGCTGGTTCGCCACATTGGTGAGATGGATCAGGTGCAGCCCGGCGATGTGCTGGTCACCGACATGACCGACCCGAACTGGGAGCCAGTCATGAAGCGGGCCAGTGCGATCGTGACCAACCGGGGCGGACGCACCTGCCATGCGGCCATCATTGCGCGCGAGTTGGGCATCCCGGCCGTGGTGGGTTGTGGTGATGCCACCGACAAACTGTCGACCGGCATGCTGGTGACGGTCAGTTGTGCCGAGGGCGATACCGGCAACATCTATGACGGCTTGATCGAAACCGAGGTGACTGAGGTGCAGCGTGGACAGATGCCGCCGCTGGACATCAAGATCATGATGAATGTGGGCAACCCACAGCTTGCCTTTGATTTCGCCCAGATGCCCAATCAGGGTGTGGGGTTGGCGCGGCTGGAGTTCATCATCAACAACAACATCGGCGTGCACCCCAAGGCGATCCTGGACTATCCGGCCGTTGATGTCGACCTGAAGAAGGCCGTGGAGAGCGTGGCCCGGGGGCATGCTTCGCCACGCGCTTTTTATGTGGACAAGGTGGCCGAGGGCGTGGCCACGATTGCCGCCGCCTTTTGGCCCAAGCCGGTGATCGTGCGGCTGTCGGACTTCAAGTCCAACGAGTACCGCAAGCTCATTGGCGGCTCGCGCTACGAGCCCGAGGAAGAAAATCCGATGCTCGGCTTTCGCGGCGCGGCGCGCTACCTGAGCGCAGACTTTGCCCAGGCCTTTGCCATGGAGTGTGAGGCGCTGCGGCGGGTGCGTGATGAGATGGGTCTGGTCAATGTGGAGGTGATGGTGCCCTTTGTGCGCACCCTTGGGCAGGCGCGCGCGGTCACTGAACTCTTGGGTCGCCAAGGCCTCAAGCGCGGCGAAAACGGCTTGCGCCTGATCATGATGTGCGAGGTGCCGAGCAACGCGGTGCTGGCCGACCAGTTCCTGGAGTTCTTTGACGGCTTTTCCATTGGGTCGAACGACCTGACCCAGCTGACTCTGGGGCTCGATCGCGACTCGGGTCTGGACATTTTGGCCAAGGACTTCGACGAACGCGATCCGGCCGTCAAGGCGCTCTTGTCTCTGGCCATTGCCGCCTGCAAGCGGCAGGGCAAGTATGTGGGCATCTGCGGCCAGGGGCCCAGCGACCACCCCGACTTGGCCAGCTGGCTGCAGCAGGAGGGCATCGACTCCCTCTCGCTTAACCCGGACACCGTGCTGGAGACCTGGAAGCAATTGGCCTGCGTTTAAGTACCCGTGACCGGGTGCGGGAAATCACCGAGCGCTCGGTCTGTGGCGCTCGCCCTGGCAGGGTTTAAGCTCAAGCTTGCAGGCTCACGGTGCCCCTGGTGCATGGCTGGGTCTGGCTGATGCCCGGATAAACGGGCGAAGGAGCGAGGGTGGATCGCACGGATAGCCGCCAGATTTACTGGCAACGGGTGCGCCGCGTCACGGCGATCTTGATGCTGCTTTGGTTTGTGGCTGGCTTGGCCATCCATTTCTTCGCGCGCGATTTGAGTTTTCGCTTCTTCGGCTGGCCTTTTTCTTTTTGGATGGCGGCCCAGGGCTCGCTCCTGATCTTCCTGCTCATCGTGGTGGTCTACGTCTGGGTCATGGAGCGTCTGGACCGTGAGCATGGGTTTTCGGAAGACGCGCCCTGATGCCGGCACCGTCTGATTCTTCGGGGCGATCATCGGGTGTCGCCGCTGAACAGGCGGCGATCAGCCGCGAATTGCACTGGCTGGTCAGTTGGTTCACGGTGGGGGTGGTGGCGTTCATTGTGCTGCTGGCTCTGCTTGAGCAAATGGGCCTGTCGCGGCGCTGGATTGGCCTGATCTTTTTGTTGGGTACGCTGGCGCTGTACGCCACCATCGGCATTCTCAGTCGCACCACCGATGAGGTGGAGTATTACGTGGCCGGGCGCCGGGTGCCGGCGTTCTACAACGGGCTGGCCACCGGGGCAGACTGGATGTCGGCGGCCTCCTTCATCGGTGTGGCCGGAACGCTCTACCTGACGGGTTACAACGGCTTGGCCTTCATCATTGGCTGGACCGGCGGTTACTGCTTGGTGGCTTTGCTGCTGGCGCCTTATTTGCGGCGCTTCGGGCAGTTCACCATCCCGGATTTTCTGGGCGCACGCTACGGCGGGGCGCTGCCGCGCCTGATTGGCATTGCGGCGGCCATCCTGTGTTCTTTCGTTTATGTGGTTGCGCAGATTTATGGGGTGGGCATCGTCACGGCTCGCCTGACCGGTGTGGAATTCGAGGTGGGGATTTTTCTGGGCTTGGGCGGCATCTTGCTGTGTTCGTTTTTGGGCGGTATGCGCGCGGTGACCTGGACCCAGGTGGCCCAGTATGTGATTCTCATGATCGCTTACCTGGTGCCGGTGGTCTGGCTGTCGGTCAAGCAGACGGGCGTGGCGGTGCCGCAGGTGGTCTATGGCTATCAGCTTGAAAAAGTCACGGCCATGGAACTCAGCCTGCTCAGCGACCCGCGCGAGATCGAGGTTCGCCAGGCCTATGCAAAACGGGCTGAGGAGTTGACCGAAAAGCTCAAGGACCCGGCCCGTGCCTTGCGTCAGGACCGACGGGCGGCTGAGCAGAAGGTGGCGGCCCTGCGTGCTGCGGCGGCTCCGGCCCGCGAGATTGCCGAAGCCGAAAAAGCCTTTTCCGCACTGCCCCGCGATGCGCAATCGGCCCGGCAGCAGTGGACCCAGGCCTTGGCGCAGGCCGAAACCAAGAGCCGCCCCCTCAATGGCATGCCGCCTCAGGCGCAGCAGTTTGCGGGGGATCCGGCAGGCACTGCGGCCGAGCAGGCTGAGTTTGAGTTGTCCCGGCGCAACTTCCTGGCCCTGGTCTTTTGTCTGATGGTGGGTACGGCTGCCCTGCCGCATATTCTGATTCGCTACTACACCGTGCCATCGGTGCGCCAAGCCCGCCGATCGGTGGCCTGGTCGGTGTTTTTCATCCTGCTTTTGTATGTGACGGCGCCGGCGCTGGCTGTGCTGGTCAAGTACGAGGTTTTCAGCCTGGTGGTGGGTACGCCTTTTAGCCAACTGCCTGAGTGGGTGGCCGCCTGGAATAAGGTCGATCCGTCCTTGCTGTCGGTCACCGACATCAACCTTGACGGCGTGTTGCAGCTCAATGAAATGACGCTGGGCGGCGACATCATCGTGCTGGCTGCCCCGGCCATCGCGGGCTTGCCTTACGTCGTTTCCGCCCTGGTGGCCGCCGGTGCCCTGGCGGCGGCCCTGTCGACCGCCGATGGTTTGTTGCTGACCATCTCCAGTGCACTCAGTCATGACCTTTATTTCAAGATGATCGACCCCAATGCGTCGACGGCACGGCGCGTGACCATCGCCAAGGTGGTCCTGCTCGTGGTGGCCCTGGCGGCGGCCTACATTGCGGCGCAGCGGCCGGCCGACATCTTGTTTTTGGTGTCTGCCGCTTTTTCCTTTGCAGCGGCCGCTTTTTTTCCGGCTCTGGTGCTGGGGATTTTTTGGAAGCGCGCCACTGCGCTGGCTGCCTCGCTGGGCATGCTGGCGGGCCTGGGGCTGACGATTTACTACATGGCCGTCAACCAGGCTTGGATGCGCAGTGTGCTGGGCATCACCCGGCCGGTCGATCTGTGGTGGGGCATACAGCCCATCTCGGCCGGGGTGTTCGGCGTGCCGCTGGGCTTTGCGGTGATCATTGTGGTGAGCCTGTTGGCCCCCATGCAGGACCGCGACGCCCAGAATCTGGTTGAACGCATTCGCTACCCCGGCGCCTGAGGGCCGCCAGGGCAGGGAGTCCAGCGCCGCGCTATACTAGCGGGCTTTCCTTGCTGCACTCCCATTTCCATGACGCGGGGGGCAGCTTTTCATCCAAAAGGAGTTTGCATGCGTCACTATGAGATCATTTTGCTGATCCACCCGGATCAGAGCGAGCAGGTTCCGGCCATGCTCGAGCGTTACAAGGGCATGATCACCGCCGGCGGTGGCAAGGTGCATCGTGTCGAGGACTGGGGGCGTCGCCAACTGGCCTACCTCATCCAGAAGCTGGGCAAGGCCCACTACATCTGTATCAACATCGAGGCCAGCCAGGCCGTGATGGACGAGATCGAGCATGCCTTCAAATTCAACGACGCGGTTCTGCGCCACCTGACGGTGGTCAAGAAGAAGGCCGAGACCGGTCCTTCGGTCATGATGCGCAGCGTCGAGCGTGAAGAAGCACGCAAGGCCCAGCAGCAGGAGGCCGCATAAAGGCTCGCTTTGATCGCTCTGGTGCGGTCTGCGCAGTTTTCCCTTGAATCAGATCGAATTGACGGCGCGCATCGCAGAGCTTAGCCCTCTGCGCTACACGCCAGCCGGCTTACCCGCCGCCAACCTGGTGCTCGAGCATGAGTCCGAGCAGACCGAGGCGGGCAGTGTCAGGCAGGTCAAGCTATCGATCAGGGCCGTCGCCTTCGGGGCCTTGGCCGAACAGCTGGCCCAGATGGATCTGGCTCGCAGCTGTCGCTTCAAGGGGTTTCTGGCCAGTGCCCGTACCAATAAGAGCATCGTCTTTCATATCCTAGAACTGAACACCCTGTAAGGAGTCCATCATGCCCGGACCAAAACGTTTCTCCAAAGACAAGCGCCCCAAGCGCAACACCCAGTCACTGCTGTTCAAGCGCAAGCGCTTTTGCCGCTTCACCGTCGCCGGCGTTGAAGAAATCGACTACAAAGACGTCGACGTTCTGCGTGACTTCATCGCCGAGAACGGCAAGATCATCCCCGCTCGTCTGACCGGCACGCGGGCCATCTATCAGCGCCAGCTCAACACCGCCATCAAGCGTGCCCGCTTTTTGGCCATGTTGCCCTACAGCGACCAGCATCGCACCCTTTGAGGAGCCCGAATCATGCAAGTCATTTTGCTCGACAAAGTTGTCAACCTCGGTGGCCTCGGTGAGGTCGTCAAGGTCAAGGACGGGTATGCCCGCAACTTCCTGATCCCCTCCGGTCGCGCGCGTCGTGCCACGGCGGCAGCCGTCAAGGAGTTCGAGGTCAAGCGCGCCGAACTCGAAAAGGCCGCCGCCGCCAAGTTGGCCCAGGCCCAAGCCGAGGGCGACAAGCTCTCTGGCACCACCATCAAGCTGACCCAGAAGGCCGGCGTGGACGGCCGCCTGTTCGGCTCGGTCACCAACGCCGACATCGCCGCTGAACTGACCCGCACTGGCCTGGCCGTGGTCAAGTCCCAGGTGCGCATGCCCCTGGGTCCGATCAAGATGGTGGGTGACCACCCGGTGAGCGTTTCGCTGCACACCGATGTGGCTGTTGACATCACTGTCACGGTCTACGGCGAAACCGCCTGAGGCTGGCTTCGCAGCGACTTCGGGGCCGCCAAGGCCCCGGCCCAAAAGCCGCCTTCGGGCGGCTTGTCTGTTGCCGGCCTGTCCCCAGGCGCAGGCCTGATTTCCCCACAAGATACACGG
>JAXITB010000111.1:0-7842 GCA_034680305.1 Polaromonas sp.
CAGTTTTCCAGGTCGATCACCGCCTCAGGGGTGGCCACATTGCCAGCGATCACGAAGCTGCTGGGCAGCTTGTCCTTGATGTAGGCGATCATGTCTCGCACGCTGTCGGCATGGCCGTGGGCGATGTCGATGGTGATGTACTCGGGCGCCAGCCCCAGGACAGCCAGCGTATCGACCGTGATCCGGTCCGGGCCTTTGACGCCCAGCGAGATGGAGGCGTACACGCCCTGGGCACGCATGTTGCGCACGAACTGCACGTTGTCCAGGTCGAAGCGGTGCATGACGTAGAAGTAGCCGTTTCGGGCCAACCACAGGCAGATGGGCTCATCGACCACCGTCTTCATGTTGGAGGGCACCACGGGCAGCCGAAACTTGCGCTGGCCCAGTTCCACACCGGCGTCGCATTCGGCGCGGCTTTCTACCCGGCACTTGCGGGGCAGCAGCAGGATGTTGTCGTAATCGAAGATTTCCATGATTCCAAGCTCCGTAGGGTCTGTGTTTAACAGTGGGCGCTTGGATTGCTCCGGTTCTGGGGCACAGTCGCTGCCTGAGCGCTGGCCACAAAAAACCGGGCGCAAATGCTTGGGCCCGGTGATTGATTGTAATGGGCTTTGTGGGCCGGGAGGCGCTTTCGTTGGCCCGATTTGATTTCAGGGCGATCCAGCCAGTCACTGGCCTTGGCGGTTTTCGGTTCGGGCCTTCCTACAATGGCCCAATGCGCTCTGGCCCCGAATCCCCCCTTTTGAACAACCTCAACCCGGAGCAGCTGGCCGCCGTCACGCTGCCGCCCGAGCATGCGCTGATTCTGGCCGGTGCCGGCTCGGGCAAGACGCGGGTGCTGACCACCCGCATCGCCTGGTTGCTTCAGACCGGTCAGGTCTGGCCCAGCGGCGTGCTGGCCGTGACCTTCACCAACAAGGCGGCCAAGGAAATGCTGGCCCGCCTGTCGGCCATGCTGCCGGTCAATGTGCGCGGCATGTGGATCGGCACCTTTCATGGCCTGTGCAATCGTTTTTTGCGGGCGCATTGGCAACTGGCGCAACTGCCGCAGGCCTTTCAGATCCTGGACACGCAAGACCAGTTGTCGGCCATCAAGCGCTTGTGCAAGCAGTTCAATGTGGACGAGGAGCGTTTTCCGCCCAAAGAGTTGATGTGGTTTTTTGCCTCCTGCAAGGAGGACGGCCTGCGTGCCAAGGATGTGCCGGCCCACGACGAGCATGGCCGGCGCAAGCTCGAGATTTATGCGCTCTATGAGGAGCAGTGCCAGCGAGAAGGCGTGGTCGATTTTGGCGAGCTCATGCTGCGCAGCTATGAGTTGCTGCGCGACCATGCGGCGGTGCGTGAGCATTACCAGCAGCGTTTTCGGCACATTCTGGTCGATGAGTTCCAGGACACCAATAAGCTGCAATACGCTTGGCTCAAGCTGATTTCGGGGCAGGGTGGTGCCAGCGGCGCTGCGGTGATCGCCGTCGGTGACGACGACCAGAGCATCTATGCCTTTCGTGGCGCCCGGGTGGGCAATATGGCCGACTTCGTGCGCGAGTTCGCTGTGGCGCATCAGATCAAGCTGGAGCGCAATTACCGCAGCTTCGGCAACATCTTGGACTCGGCCAATGCGCTGATCAGCCGCAACGCCAACCGCCTGGGCAAGAACCTGCACACCGAGGCCGGGCCGGGCGAGCCGGTGCGGGTGTTCGAGGCGACCAGCGACTTTGCCGAGGCACAGTGGTTTGTCGACGAGGTGCGTCAGTTGGTGCGCGAAGGCACCGAGCGCCGCGAAATCGCGCTCCTGTACCGCAGCAACGCCCAGAGCCGGGTCATGGAAACCGCTTTGTTCAATGCGGGTCTGCCTTACCGGGTTTATGGCGGGCTGCGCTTTTTTGAACGGGCCGAGATCAAGCATGCCTTGGCCTATTTGCGCCTGCTTGAAAACTGGCACGACGACACCAGTTTTTTGCGGGTCGTCAATTTCCCACCGCGCGGCATCGGCTCGCGCAGCATCGAGCAGTTGCAGGACATGGCCCGTCATCGGGTGTGTTCGCTGCACGACGCCACCGAGGCGCTGGGCGGCGCTGCCGGTACCAAGGTTGGCGCTTTTGTGGCCCTGATCGAGGTGATGCGCGAGCAGGCGGCTGGTCGCACCTTGCGCGAGATCATTGAATTTGTGCTCGAACACAGCGGCCTGACGCAACATTACAAGAGCGAGCGCGAGGGTCAGGACCGGCTCGAGAATTTGGCCGAACTGGTCAACGCAGCCGAGTCGTTCGTCACGCAAGAAGGGTTTGGCCGCGATGCGCTGGCTTTGCCCGTGGACGAGCAGGGCACGCCGCTGAGCCAGTCGCCGGTCAGTCAGGGACTCGACCCGCTGGCCCCGCCCTGGGACGACGCCGGCATGGCTGCCTGGCCGCCTCAGGATGCGGGCGCTGATCTGCCGGCTGATCTGGCGCCGACCGGCGAGACGGTCTCGCCCTTGGCGGCATTTCTGTCGCACGCGGCGCTCGAGGCGGGCGACAACCAGGCCCAGGCCGGGCAAGATGCGGTGCAACTGATGACGGTGCATTCGTCCAAGGGCTTGGAGTTTGACTGCGTGTTCATCAGCGGCTTAGAAGAGGGGCTGTTCCCCCATGAAAACGCCATGAGCGATCGCGATGGCCTGGAGGAAGAGCGACGCCTGATGTATGTGGCCATCACGCGGGCGCGCAAGCGTCTTTACCTGAGTTGTTCGCAGACCCGCATGCTGCACGGGCAGACCCGCTACAACCTGCGCAGTCGTTTTCTGGAGGAGTTGCCCGAGGGGGCCCTCAAGTGGATCACGCCGCGCCAGGGCGGGTTTTCAAGCCCAGGTGCTCGCAGCGACGAGGCCGGTGGCAGTCGCAGCGACTGGGCTGCGCGCATGGTGGCCTCGCGTCAGGGGGCAGGGGCTGCGCCTTTTGCCAATCCGCCCCTGCCTGAGCGCAAGGCGGCCGACACCCATGGCTTGAAGGTGGGCATGCAGGTGTTTCATGCCAAATTCGGCCAGGGCCGGGTCAAGATGATCGAGGGCTCGGGTCTGGACGCGCGGGCTCAGATCGACTTTCCCCGCCACGGCGTCAAGTGGCTGGCCCTGTCGGTGGCCAAGCTCACCGCGATCCCCTGAGGCTGGCCGCTCAGACGATTTCGTCGATGCGCGGCTGCTCGGGCGACTCGTGCACAAAGCAGTCGCGGAAGGTGCCGTAGACCGAGCTGAAGAACATGGCCGCCAGTACCAGAGACAGCGGGAGCATCACGGTGGCCGCCAGAGCGGGATGACCGAACAGGCTGGTGCTCAGGGCCACGATCAAGCCAGCGATGATCAGGATCAAGAACCAGCCCAGGGCGTACAGGAAAAACGCCCCTTTGTTTTTCCAGCAGGCCATGCCACTGAAAAACAAGCTTTTGATGGGGGGCACCTCATGCCAGTGCACCAGGGCCGGCGCGTGCCAAAACAGCAGGGACATGGGGGCATACAGCAGGGCCGCGGTCCACATGGCGAGCTGGAAATCGGGGTCGCTCACCAGCTCTTCGTCAATCGGGCCACCAAACAGGTAGAGCTGGGCAAATTCGCCATCATCGGCCAGGGCGGAGGCACCCAGAACCAACATGAAAGACACCGCGTAGAGCGCGCCCAGCACCATCATGGCCCGCGCCCGCTGCCGGCCGGCGCGAAAAGCAGTGGCCAGGATGACTGGCATCGGGAACTTGCCGTGCTCCGCTTCCTTGGAGGCGGCCATCAGCCCCAGCGTGGCCGCCGGCAGCAGCACCAAGGCCAGTACCGAGCCGACCAGGGGAATCAGGCTGGCGATGGACAGCACCGACATGAACATGAAAAACAGGCCAGACATGGCCAGCGGTTGGCGCAGGAACAGCCGGATCCCCTGGCGAATCCAGAGCAGGCCGGTTTTGGAGGCAAGCAGGTTGAGTTTCATGAGTGCCGGGCTCAGGCTGCCATCCGATCCAGGGGGAGGGGGTGTTCGAGACACTGGCGCAGAACGCGCTCGAAGTGATCGGGGTCGTGGGCTTTGAGGACCGCGGCCTGTCGCGGCAGATGCAGGTCCCACAGCCGGGAGGTCCAAAAGCGCAGCGCGCCGGCACGCTGCATGGCCGGCAACAGGCGCCGTTCCTGGGCGCTTAGCGGTCGAACCGCATGGTAAGCACGAACCAGAGCGCTGGCGCGGAGTTCGTCCCGGGCGCCGGTGCTCAGGTCGATGCACCAGTCATTCATGCACACGGCCAGATCGAACAGCCAGGTGTCGCAGCCGGCGAAGTAGAAATCGAAAAAACCGCACAGGCGGGCCTGTTCGCCCTGGCCCTCGAACATGACGTTGTCACGGAACAAGTCGGCATGGATGGGGCCGCGTGGCAGGCTGCGATAGGCGGGCTGAGCCGCGACGTGGTTCTGAAAAGCCAGTTCGCCCAGGATGAGCGCGCGCTGCGACTCGTTCAGGAAGGGCAGGACCACCGGTACGGTCTCATTCCACCAGGCCAGTCCGCGCAGATTGGGTTGCACCTGTTCAAAGTCGCGCCCGGCCAGATGCATGCGTGCCAACATATCGCCTACCGCACCGCAGTGGGTCGGGGTGGGCGCCAGCTCGCTTTTGCCGGGCAGTCGGTTGACCACCGCCGCCGGCTTGTCCTTGAGCCGGTGCAGGATTTGCCCGCCGCTGACGACATCGCTCTTGCCTTTGCGGCTGACGACCACCGGGCTGGCTTGCGGGTCGGGCACCGGAATGCCGCGCCCGGCCAGGTGCTTCATCAGGTTCAGGTAGAAAGGCAGTTGCTCGAAGTTCAGACGCTCGAAAAGGGTCAGCACCCAGCGGCCCTGTTCGGTGTCGGCGAAGTAGTTGGTGTTTTCGATGCCGCCGGCGCAGCCCTCGAAGGACTGCAGGGCCCCGAGGCCCAGCGATTGCAGCAATTGGTCGGCCTCGTCAAACGAGACCTCGGTGAATACGGCCATGCGGGTCGGTAAACGGTGGTCAGAAACGCAGGAAATTCCACATGCGGGCGCCGCCCTGTGAGGGCGAGCCGCGGACATCGGCCGGCTTGATCTCGTAGGCGGGCATGTCGCCCTTGGGCTGGACCACGATGCTTTGGGTTTGGCCCCCAACCCGCAACTCGTCAATGCGGCTGCCGCCGTCTTCCGTGCGGATGCGCTCAATGGTCTGGTTGCTGCGGCTGGGCTCGACGGCCGGGTCAGTGGCGCGCACGGCGGTTCCTGGCGCGCCGGACCCAGCCTGGGCCTGTGCCAGCGCGGGCAGGCTGGCCGCCAGCAGGGCGAGGCTGGCCAGCGCAGCAGTGTGTCGGTGGGTGGGCATGAAGCCATTGTAGGTCGGTCAGGCCAAGTGGGCGCAGGCGGCACTTGCCTGACAATGGCCGGCATGAGTCAGAAAACCCTGCTGCTGGTCGACGGTTCCAGCTATCTTTACCGTGCCTTCCATGCCATGCCTGATCTGCGTGCGGTGGTCGGTGACCCGTCCAGTGCGGCCACCGGGGCGATTCGCGGCATGATCAACATGATGCACAAGCTGCGCAAGGACGTGCGGGCCGACTACGCGGCTTGCATTTTCGACGCCAAGGGCCCGACCTTCCGCGACGCGATCTACCCCGAATACAAGGCCCAACGGGCGCCCATGCCCGACGATCTGCGCAGCCAGATTGCGCCGATCCACGAGGTGATCGGGCTGATGGGCTGGCGCGTGCTCGATGTGCCCGGCGTGGAGGCCGACGATGTGATCGGCACGCTGGCCTGCCTGGCGGCTGCGCAGGGGGTGGAGGTGATCGTTTCCAGCGGTGACAAAGATTTGTCGCAGCTGGTCAATGCGCACATCACCATCATCGACACCATGAACGACAAGCGCCGCGATGTGGCCGGTGTGCTGGCCGAGTTTGGCGTGCCGCCTGAGCGCATGGTCGATTTCCAGACCCTGGTGGGCGATGCGGTCGACAACGTGCCCGGTGTGCCCAAGGTCGGCCCCAAGACGGCGGCCAAGTGGCTTCAGGAGTATGGTTCGCTCGATGCCTTGCTGGCGCGTGCCCACGAGGTCAAGGGCGCGGCCGGCGAGAACCTGAGGGCGGCCATGGGCTGGTTGCCCACCGGGCGGCAGTTGCTGACCATCAAGACCGATTGCGATTTGGCGGGTCATGTTCAGGGCTTGCCTGCCCTGGACGACCTGCACCTGGCCGAGCAGCAGGCCGAGCCCTTGCAGGCGTTTTACGAGCGCTATGGCTTCAGGTCGCTGGCCAAGCCGATGCAGGGCGCCGCCGCCTCAGGCTCGCAGGCCCCTGCCGAAGCCCCAGCGCCGGACCAGGCACCACCGGCGCGAACCATCGAGGTGAGCTACGACACGGTGATGAGCTGGGACGCCTTCGATGACTTGCTGGGACGCTTGCAGTCGGCCGAGTTGGTGGCCTTGGACACCGAGACCGACTCGCTGGACCAGATGGTGGCGCGCATCGTGGGCCTGAGCCTGAGCCTGGCGCCTGGTCAGGCCGCCTACATTCCCCTGGCGCACGACTACCCGGGCGCGCCCGACCAGTTGCCCTTACAGACTGTGCTCGAGCGCCTGCGTCCCTGGCTGGAGGACGCCTCGCGCGCCAAGCTGGGCCAGCACATCAAATACGACCGCCATGTCCTGGCCAATCACGGCATCGAGGTGCGCGGCTACCGGCACGACACCATGCTGCAAAGCTATGTGCTGGAGGCGCATAAGCCGCATGGTCTGGCCAGCTTGGCTGAGCGCCATGTGCGGCGCAAGGGCATCAGTTATGAGGACCTTTGCGGCAAGGGCGCAGGGCAGATCAAGTTCGGGCAGGTCGACATTGCCAAGGCGGCCGAGTATTCCTGCGAAGACGCCGATCAGTGCTTTGACGTACACCAGGTGCTCTGGCCGCAACTGGAGGCCGACGACAAGCTGCGCTTCATTTATGAGCTGGAGATGGCCTGCAGTGAGGCGCTGTATCGCATTGAGCGCAACGGGGTGCTCATCGATGCCCCCACCCTGGCCCGCCAGAGTGCCGAGTTGGGTGCTCGCATCGTGCAGTTGGAGGGGCAGGCCTATGAACTGGCTGGCCAGCCTTTCAATCTGGCCAGTCCCAAGCAGATCGGCGAGATCTTTTTTGGCAAGCTGGGCCTGCCGGTGGTCAAGAAAACCGCGACCGGTGCACCCAGCACCGACGAGGAAGTGCTTGAAAAGCTGGCCGAAGACTACCCGCTGCCGGCCAAAATTTTGGAGCACCGCAGCCTGTCCAAGCTCAAGGGCACTTACACCGACAAGCTGGCGCAACTGGCCCATCCGCGCACCGGGCGGGTCCACACCCACTATGCGCAGGCGGTGGCGGTGACCGGTCGCCTGTCGAGCAACGACCCCAATCTGCAGAACATCCCGATTCGCACCCCCGAAGGCCGCCGGGTGCGCGAGGCCTTCATTGCCGCGCCGGGCTGCCAGATCGCCAGCGCCGACTACTCGCAGATCGAGCTTCGTATCATGGCCCACATCAGTGAGGACGAGGCACTGCTCGGCGCTTTCACGCAGGGGCTCGATGTGCACCGGGCCACCGCCGCCGAGGTGTTTGGCGTGCCGCTGGATCAGGTCAGCAGCGAGCAGCGGCGCTATGCCAAGGTAATCAATTTCGGCCTGATCTACGGCATGAGCAGCTTTGGTCTGGCCAAGAACCTGGGCATTGAGACCAAGGCGGCGGCCGCCTATATTGACCGCTACTTTCAGCGCTATCCGGGCGTCAAGCGCTACATGGACGAGACTCGCCTGATGGCCAAGAGCCAGGGTTATGTGCAAACCGTGTTTGGCCGGCGTCTGTATCTGCCCGAGA
>JAXITB010000112.1:0-7832 GCA_034680305.1 Polaromonas sp.
AACCTGTACAAGCAGACGCAGCTGCAAGACACCTTTGGCATGAACATGGTGGCGCTGGTCGACGGCCAGCCCAAGCTGTGCAACCTCAAAGACTTGATTGCCGTCTTCCTGTCGCACCGCCGTGAAGTGGTCACCCGCCGCACGGTGTTCAACCTGCGCAAGGCGCGCGAACGCGGCCATGTGCTCGAGGGCCTGGCGGTGGCGCTGGCCAACATCGACGAATTCATTCGCATCATTCGCGAGTCGCCCACGCCCCCGGTGGCCAAGGCCGAACTCATGGCCCGCGCCTGGGACAGCCAGTTGGTGCGGCAAATGCTCACCCGCACCCGGGCCGACGGCGGCGTGGTCAATGCCGACGACTACCGCCCCGACCACCTGCAGCGCGAATTCGGCATGGGCGCCGACGGGCTTTACAAGCTGTCGGACACCCAGGCCCAGGAGATCTTGCAGATGCGTCTGCAGCGCCTGACTGGGCTGGAGCAAGACAAGATCGTGGCCGAGTACAAGGAAGTGATGGCCGAGATCGACGACCTGCTCGACATCTTGGCCAGGCCCGAGCGGGTCTCGACCATCATTGGCGACGAGCTCAAGCTGATCCGCCAGGAGTTTGGTCAGTCCAAGCTGGGCCTGCGCCGCAGCCTGATCGAGCACAGCTCCTTTGACCTGTCGACCGAAGACCTGATCACGCCCACCGACATGGTGGTCACGCTCTCGCACCAGGGCTACATCAAGAGCCAGCCCCTGAGCGAGTACCGCGCCCAAAAGCGCGGCGGTCGCGGCAAGCAGGCTCCGGCCACCAAGGAAGACGACTGGGTCGACCAACTCTTCATAGCCAACACGCACGACTACATCTTGTGTTTTTCCAACCGGGGTCGGCTGTACTGGCTCAAGGTCTGGGAAGTACCCTCGGGTTCGCGCGGCTCGCGCGGGCGACCCATCGTCAACATGTTCCCGCTGGGCGAAGGCGAAAAGATCACCGTGGTGCTGCCACTGACGGGTGAATTTCGCAGCTTCCCGGCCGACCATTTCGTGTTCATGGCCACCTCGATGGGCACAGTCAAGAAGACGGCGCTGGACGAGTTTTCCAACCCGCGCAAGGCCGGCATCATCGCGGTCGACCTGGACGCCGGCGATTACCTCATTGGCGCGGCCCTGACCGACGGCAAGCACGACGTGATGCTGTTTTCTGACGGCGGCAAGGCGGTGCGATTCGACGAAAACGATGTGCGCCCCATGGGCCGCAACGCGCGCGGCGTGCGCGGCATGATGCTCGACGACGGCCAAAGCGTGATCGCCATGCTGGTGGCCGAAGGCGAGAGCGCCAGCCCGCAGCCCACGGCCACCCTGAGAAACAGCGTCCTGACGGCCACCGAAAATGGCTTTGGCAAGCGCACCCCGATCACCGAATACACCCGCCACGGCCGTGGCACCAAAGGGATGATCGCGATCCAGCAGTCCGAGCGCAACGGCAAGGTGGTGGCCGCCACCTTGGTCCATGCCGACGACGAGATCATGCTGATCACCGACCGTGGCGTGCTGGTTCGCACCCGGGTCAGCGAGATCCGTGAGCTCGGTCGCGCCACCCAGGGCGTCACCTTGATCAGCTTGGACGACGGCGCCAAGCTGTCGGGGCTGCAGCGCATCGTCGAAAACGATGCCCAGGTGGGCGTCGATGGCACCGATACCGGCGACGAGGCCGAGCCCACCGCCACGCCATGACGCGGCCTTTCAATTTTTCGGCCGGCCCGGCAGCGCTGCCTGAAGAGGTGCTGCGCACGGCGGCGGCCGAAATGCTCGACTGGCATGGCAGCGGCATGGGCGTGATGGAAATGAGCCACCGGGGCAAGGAGTTCATCTCCATCTATGAGGCGGCCGAGCGCGACCTGCGCGAGTTGCTGGCAGTACCAGCCCACTTCAAGATTTTGTTCATGCAAGGCGGCGGCCTGGCTGAAAACGCGATCGTGCCGCTCAATCTGTCGAGCGGCGGTGCGATGGACTTTGTGCTCACCGGCAGTTGGAGCCAGAAGTCCTACAAGGAAGCGGCCCGTTATGGGCAGGCCCGTGTGGCGGCATCGTCCGAATCCGACGGCTTTTGCCGCGTGCCGCCGCCGGCGTCCTGGCAGATTGGCGCCGATGCGCAGTATGTGCATCTGTGCAGCAACGAGACGATTCATGGCGTCGAATTCCAGGCCTTGCCCGACCTGCGAGCGCTCGGCTGTGAAGCCCCGCTGGTGGTCGACTTTTCCTCGCATGTGTGTTCGCGTCCGGTCGACTGGTCGCGGGTGGGCCTGGCCTTTGGCGGCGCCCAGAAAAACCTTGGCCCGGCCGGCTTGACCCTGGTGGTGGTGCGTGAAGACCTGCTCGGTCACGCCCTGCGCGTCTGCCCTTCGGCATTCGACTACCAACTGGTGGCGCAGAACCAGTCGATGTACAACACGCCACCGACCTACGGCATCTACATCGCGGGCCTGACCTTCCAGTGGCTCAAAAAACAAGGTGGTGTGGCGGCCATGGAAGAGCGCAACATCGCCAAGGCACAACTGCTCTATGACTACATGGACCGCTCGCAGCTGTACTTGAACCCGGTCGACAAGGCGGTGCGCTCGCGCATGAACGTGCCGTTTTTCCTGCGCGGCGACGACGGCGAGCCCCTGATGGACCCGAGCCACCCCCGCAACGCCGCCTTCTTGGACGGCGCCAAAGCGGCGGGCCTGCTGCAGCTCAAGGGGCACAAGTCGGTGGGCGGCATGCGCGCGAGCATCTACAACGCCATGCCCATCGAGGGCGTGCAGGCGCTGGTGGCCTATATGCGCGAGTTCGAGCGACGGGCATGAAGGCCGCTGTCGATCGACCCAGCCCGACTTGCCTGCGCCCTGTCGGGCTGCGCCCCTGTGGGAGCGCCGCCGCCAGCGCCATGCCATTGCCCTGTGGGAGCGCAGCCCTCGGCGCCATGCGGCAACCGATGGGGAGCACCGCTTCATCAATCGCCCCATCGCCGCGAGGGCGCGGCTCCCACAATACTGGTCTACGCCGCTGAAAGCATTCGGAGTCACCCATGAGCCAGACCCCCATCCAATCTGACGCCTTGGCCGCCCTGCGCGTACAAATCGACGCGCTCGACAAGCAACTGCTGCAGCTACTGAACGACCGCGCCAAAGTGGCCGAGCAGGTCGGCGAGATCAAGCGGGCCGAGGGCTCGCCCTTCTTCCGGCCCGACCGGGTGGCGCAGGTGATTGACAAGATCACCCAGGCCAATCCTGGCCCCCTGCACGGCGAGCACGTGGCTGCCATCTGGCGCGAGATCATGTCGGCCTGCCTGGCGCTGGAGGCGCCGCAGCGGGTGGCGGTGCTCGGCCCGCAAGGCACTTTTTGCGAACAGGCGGCTCAGCAATTTTTTGGCAGTGCCGCGCAACTGATCTACTGCGCCAGCTTCGACGAGGTGTTTCATGCCACCGCTGCCGGCACAGCCCACTACGGCGTGGTCGGCATGGAAAACTCTACCGAGGGTGTGGTGGCGCGCTCGCTCGACCTGTTCTTGCGCTCACCGGTCCATGCGGTCGGCGAGGTCAGCCTGCTGGTGCGCCACAACCTGCTGCGCCAGAGCGACTCGCTCGAGGGCATCGAGGTGGTGCTGGCCCACCCGCAGGCCCTGGCGCAGTGCCAAGGCTGGCTGAGCCAGCACCTGCCCCAGGCCGAACGACGCGCTGTGTCCAGCAACGCCGAAGGCGCCCGCCTGGCGGCCAGCCAGCCCACCTGGGCCGGCATTGCCAGCGAACGCGCCGCGGCCCAATTCGGGCTGCACATCGTGCGTCACGCCATTCAGGACGAGGCCTACAACCGCACGCGTTTTGCCGTCATCTGCCTGCCGCAAACCCTGGCCACACCGCCGGCCTCGGGCCGAGACTGCACCAGTCTGGTGGTGTCGGTGCCCAACCGGCCCGGTGCGGTGCATGACTTGCTGGTACCCCTGAAGGCCAATGGGGTGTCGATGACCCGTTTTGAGTCGCGTCCGGCCAAGTCGGGGCAGTGGGAGTATTACTTCTACATCGACATCGAAGGCCACATCAGCCAGCCGCATGTGGCCGCCGCGCTCGACGAACTGCGGCAGTTGTGCGCCTTCTACAAGGTGCTGGGCTCCTACCCGGTTTCAGAATAAGAGCGCAGCGATGTTTCAAAGACTGGCGCTGATCGGCTGCGGGCTCATGGGTGGCTCGTTCGCATTGGCGGCGCGTCAGGCGCAGCTGGTGGGCTCGGTCTGTGGCTACAGCCGATCGCCGGCCAGTGCGCAGCGGGCGCAAGAACTGGGCATCGTCGACGCGGTGGCGCTGTCGGCGGCCGACTGCGTGCGTGGCGCCGATCTGGTGCTGATCGCGGTGCCGGTGGCCTCGACCGAGGCCACGCTGCGCAGCTTGTTGCCTGGGCTGAGCGAATCGGCGCTGGTGATGGATGTCGGTTCGACCAAGCAGGACGTGGTGCAGGCCGCTGGTGCGGCTCTGGGCGAGCGCCTGGCTCAATTCATGCCGGCCCATCCGATTTGCGGCAAAGAAGTCGCCGGCATTGAGCATTCCGACGCCCAGCTTTATCGGGGCCAGCAGGTGATACTCACGCCCCTGCCCTGCCACACGGCGGCGGCGGTGCAGCGGGCCCGCCAGCTCTGGGCGGCCCTAGGTTGCCGGGTGCGCGAACTCGCGCCCGATCTGCACGACCAGGCGCTGGCCGCCGTCAGTCACTTCCCGCATATGCTGGCCTTCGGGGTCATGCACAGCCTGATGGCGCAGCCCGAGGGCGAACAATACCTGGCGCTCGGCGGTCCGGGATTTCGTGACAGCACCCGCATCGCGGCCGGCGACCCAGACCTGTGGACCGACGTGCTGCTGGCCAATCGCACCGCAGTCATCGCTCAGGCCCAGTGGCTGCACACCGCGCTGCACGACCTCGAACACCTGATCGTCCAGGGGGATCGCCAGGCGCTGCGCGACTTCATTGCCGCCGCCAGCCAGCGGCGGGCCCAATGGCAAATGGCCGGCGGTCCGACCCAGTCCAACACGCCCACCAAGCCCACCAAGTCCTGACCCGTCGGCCCAGCCGGCGCTACTCCAAGCCATGTTCCAGATTGACTTTCTCGACCTTCCCGCACTGCAAAGCGCCAGTGGCAGCGTCCGGTTACCGGGCTCCAAGAGCATTTCCAACCGGGTCTTGCTGCTGGCCGCCCTGAGCGCGGGCGAAACGGTGGTGCATGAACTGCTGGCCTCCGACGACACGGCCGTCATGCTGACAGCGCTCAAGCAACTGGGCTGCCAGGTCGAGCAAAGCGGGCACACGGCCGTCATCACCGGCCTGGGCGGGCAGCTGCGCCAAAAGAGCGCCCAGCTTTTTCTGGGTAACGCCGGCACCGCCATGCGGCCCCTGACGGCAGCGCTGGCGCTGCTCGGCGGCGACTTCGAGCTCTCGGGCGTGCCGCGCATGCACGAGCGGCCCATTGGCGACCTGGTCGATGCGCTGCGCCAGATCGGCTGCGCCATCGACTACATGGGCCAGGACGGCTACCCGCCCCTGCGGCTGCGCTCTGAGCAAACGCTCAAGCTCGACGCGCCCATCCAGGTGCGCGGCGATGTCTCCAGCCAGTTCCTCACCGCCTTGCTGATGGCCCTGCCGCTGCTGGCCCAGCACCGTGCCCCCAGCCCCAAGGGCGACGGGCCCGCTGGCGCCGGCGATATTTGCATCGAGGTGGTGGGTGAACTCATTTCCCGGCCCTACATCGAGATCACCCTCAACCTGCTGCAGCGCTTTGGCATCGCGGTACGTCGCGAGGGTGGCTGGCAACGCTTCATCATTCCCGCTGGCAGCCGCTACCAATCGCCCGGCGAGATTTATGTGGAGGGCGATGCCTCTTCGGCCAGCTATTTCGTGGCCTTGGGGGCCATTGCCGCGACCTCGCCCATCGAAATCCTAGGCATCGGCTCGAGCTCGATTCAGGGCGACATCGCCTTTGTGCAGGCGGCCGAGCTCATGGGCGCGCAGGTGCAGTTGCAGCCCAACAGCATCCGGGTTCAGCGCGGAAGTTGGCCGCTCAAGGCCATCGACCTGGATTGCAACCACATCCCGGACGCGGCCATGACGCTGGCCATCATGGCCCTGTATGCCCAAGGCACGACCACATTGCGCAACATCGCCAGCTGGCGGGTCAAGGAAACCGACCGCCTGACGGCCATGGCCTGCGAGCTGCGAAAGCTTGGCGCCACCGTCGAAGAAGGGCCTGACTTCCTGCGCGTGACGCCGCCTGTGACCTGGAAGTCGGCCTCGATCGGCACCTACGACGACCACCGCATGGCGATGTGTTTCGCGCTGGCTGCCTTCAACCCGGCCGAGCTGCCAGTGCGCATCGAAGAGCCGCACTGCGTGGCCAAGACCTTCCCTGACTACTTTGAGACGCTGTTTGGCGTGTGCGCCACCGAGGCCCACCACATTCCGGTGATCTGCATCGATGGGCCCACCGCCTCGGGCAAAGGCACGCTGGCGGCGCTGACGGCGCAGCGCCTGGGCTTTGCCTACCTCGACTCGGGCGCGCTCTACCGGATTGCCGCACTGGCCGCGCAAAGGGCCGGCGTCAGCCTGGACGACGGTCCGGCGGTGGCGCGCATCGCGCGCGAGCTGCCGGTGCGTTTCGATGGCGATCGCGTCCTGCTCGGCTCGCAAGACGTCTCCGAAGACATCCGCACCGAGCAAGCCGGCATGGCCGCTTCGCGGGTGTCGGTGCATCCCGAGGTGCGCGCCGCCCTGATCGAGTTGCAGCACAGTTTTCGGCGTCTGCCCGGCCTGGTGGCCGACGGGCGCGACATGGGCACCGTCATCTTTCCGAACGCCAGGCTCAAGGTGTTTCTCACGGCCAGCGCGGAAAAAAGGGCGCACAGGCGCCATAAGCAACTGATTTCAAAGGGAATTTCGGTTACACTGCCGGCCATTGAATCGGACCTTATGGCCCGCGACGCGCGCGATTCATCGCGCAGCACCGCACCGCTGAAACCGGCTCAAGACGCCCTGCTGCTGGACAACTCCGAGCTCTCGATCGAAGCCTCGATCAATCAGATGCTCGTCTGGTGGCAGGACAAACGGTCCCTCTGAGTCCTGTCGCACGTCCAGTGCATTGCTCAGCGGGTTCATCAACCCTAGCCCGCGGCCCCGAGCCGCAAAAAACCGTCGCGATCAGCCTAGCCCCGTGCCGCAGGAGTGCGGCAAGACAACGCTTTCGCGATTGAAGGAAACCTCATGTCTGAATCTTTTGCCGCCCTGTTTGAAGAATCGCTGCAGCGCTCTGAAATGCGCTCGGGCGAAGTGATCACCGCCGAAGTCGTGCGCATCGACCACAACCATGTGGTCGTCAACGCCGGTCTGAAGTCCGAGGCCTATGTGCCGATCGAGGAATTCAAGAACGATCAAGGCGAGATCGAAGTGCAGGTCGGCGATTTCGTCTCCGTGGCCATCGACTCGGTCGAAAACGGCTTCGGTGACACCCTGCTGTCGCGCGACAAGGCCAAGCGTCTGGCCTCCTGGATGGCCCTCGAAAAGGCCCTGGAATCGGGCGAATTCGTCACTGGCCAGACCACCGGCAAAGTCAAAGGCGGCCTGACCGTGTTGGTCAATGGCATCCGCGCCTTCCTGCCCGGCTCGCTGATCGACACCCGTCCGATCAAAGACCTGACCCCCTACGAGAACAAGACCCTGGAATTCAAGGTCATCAAGCTCGACCGCAAACGCAACAACGTGGTGCTCTCGCGCCGTGCGGTGGTGGAGGCCTCGATGGGCGAAGAGCGCGCCAAGCTCATGGAAACCCT
>JAXITB010000113.1:0-7822 GCA_034680305.1 Polaromonas sp.
ACTGCAAGCGCGTGGCGAGGTGCTCGACTACTGCATCGTGGGTGAGCCCACCAGCGTCGAACGCCTGGGCGACATGATCAAAAACGGCCGCCGAGGCACGCTCAGCGCTCGCCTGCGCGTCAAGGGCATTCAGGGGCACATCGCCTACCCGCATCTGGCACGCAATCCCATCCACCAATTCGCACCGGCACTGGCCGAGCTGACCAGCATCACCTGGGATGCGGGCAATGCGCACTTCCCGCCCACCAGTTGGCAGGTCTCCAACATCCACGCCGGCACCGGCGCAGGCAACGTCATTCCGGGCGAGTTGGTGGTCGACTTCAATTTTCGCTTTTCCACCGAATCGAGCGCCGACAGCCTCAAGCGCCGCTTGGTGGAAGTGCTTGAGCGACATGGTCTCGAGCACGAGCTGACTTGGACACTGGGGGGCGAACCTTTTCTGACCCCCGCCGGCAGCCTGGTCGATGCCATGCGCTCGTCGATCGCGCAGCACACCGGCGTGGACGCCGAGCTGTCGACCACTGGCGGCACCAGTGACGGGCGCTTCATTTCACGCATCTGCCCGCAGGTGGTGGAGTTCGGGCCCATCAACGCCAGCATCCACCAGATCGACGAGCATGTCGGTCTGGACGAGATCGAAGCGCTCAAAAACATTTACAAGGGCGTGCTCGAACGCTTGGCCGGCACATGAGCGCTCAGCGCTTGCTGCCGCTGGTCGAGGCGGTGGCTGGGCAGTTGCGGTCTGCCGGCATTGACGCCAGCAGCGGGCTGGGCCAAGGCACGCTCGAGCCCTTCGATGAAGCGGCTTGGCTGGTCCTGTGGGCCCTGGGCCTGCCGCTGGACACCGATCTCGAGGCACAAGCTCAGACCCCGCTCGATGCCGAAGACGTGCAGCAGGTCAACGCCCTGGTACAGCGACGCATCACCGAACGTCGACCCACCGCCTACCTCACAGGCCAGGCCTGGCTGTGTGGCATCCCTTTTCAAGTGGACGAGCGGGCCATCATCCCACGCTCCTTCGTGGCCGAACTCATGGTCGATGCCACGCTCGATGGCTGGCTGGGCGAACACACGCAGCGGGTGCTGGACCTTTGCACCGGCAACGGCAGCCTGGCGGTCATTGCGGCCCTCACCTATCCGGAAGTCCGCGTCGATGCGGCCGACATCAGCGCGCAGGCCCTGGAAGTGGCCCGCATCAATGTCGAGCAACACGGCCTGAGCCAGCGCATCCGGCTGATCGAGTCCGACGCGCTGGCTGCCTGCGACGGCCCCTACGACCTGATTTTGTGCAATCCACCCTATGTCAACTCGGCCAGCATGGCTGCCCTGCCGCCCGAGTTCAGGGCCGAGCCCGCCCTGGCGCTGGCCGGCGGGGCCGATGGCATGGACTTCATTCGAGCTTTGCTGGGGCAGGTGCACCGAGTGATGAGCGAGCACGCGGTGCTGGTGCTGGAGATCGGCCATGAACGGGCCCACTTCGAGCGGGCCTTTCCCAGTCTTCAGCCTGTCTGGCTACCCACAAGCGCCGGCACGGATCAAGTGCTGCTGCTCGAACGCGAACAACTGCTGCCCCCCGGATGATTACGCTCAAAGACATCGTATTGCGCCGCGGCGCCAAAGTGCTGCTCGAGGGGGCCACCACCACGCTCAACCCGGGCGAAAAGGTGGCCCTGGTCGGTCGCAACGGCGCCGGCAAGTCCAGCCTGTTTGCCCTGTTCAACGGCAGCCTCCATGAAGATGGGGGCCAGTGGAGTCGGCCGGCGCAATGGCAACTGGCCCAGGTGGCGCAGGACATGCCAGAAACCGATGAGGGCGCCACCGATTTTGTGATTGCCGGCGACGCGCGCCTGGTCGCGGCCCAGGCCGAGTTGCAGGCCGCTCACGACAGCGACGATGGCGAGCGCATCGGCAACGCCTATGCGGCGCTGCATGACGCGGGCGAGCATGACGCCAAGTCGCGCGCGCAAGCGCTCATCCTCGGGCTGGGCTTCGCGGTGGCAGAACTCGATCTACCGGTCAACAGTTTTTCAGGCGGCTGGCGCATGCGTCTGCAACTGGCGCGCGCGCTCATGTGCCCGTCCGATCTGCTGCTGCTCGACGAGCCCACCAATCACCTGGACCTCGACGCCCTGGTCTGGCTGGAAGCCTGGCTGCAGCGCTACAGCGGCACGCTCATTGTCATCAGCCATGACCGGGAGTTCCTGGACGCGGTGACCCGAGTGACCTTGCACATCGAGCACGGGCAACTGACCCGCTACGGCGGCAACTATTCCAGCTTTGAAGAGCAGCGGGCCGAAAAAGCAACGCTGCAGCAAGCCGCTTATCAGAAGCAGCAGGGGCAGATCGCGCACCTGCAAAAGTTCATCGACCGCTTCAAGGCCAAGGCCACCAAGGCCAAGCAGGCCCAAAGTCGCGTCAAGGCCCTGGAGCGCATGGAAAAGATCGCCCCGCTGCTGGCCGAGGCCGACTTCAACTTCGAATTCAAGCCACCGGCTCAGTTGCCCAACCCCATGCTCAGCCTGCAAGACGTCAGCGTCGGCTACCCCGCCGCCGGCCCGCAGGGCACGCCGCGCACCATCGTGCAAGGCATACAGCGCTCGGTACTGGCCGGTCAACGCATCGGCATTTTGGGGGCCAATGGCCAGGGAAAATCCACCCTGGTCAAAACCATCGCTCGCACACTGGCGCCGCTGGCCGGGCAGGTGGTCGAAGGCAAGGGCCTGAGCATTGGCTACTTCGCGCAGCAAGAACTCGACGTGCTTCGCCCCGAAGACAACCCGCTCGAGCACATGCTGGCCCTGGCCCGTGAATGCACGGCGGCCGGGCGACTTTCCGGGCAAGACTGCCGTGAACAGGGCCTGCGCAACTTCCTGGGCATGTTCAACTTCAGTGGCGACATGGTCAAGCAGGCCGTCGGCCAAATGAGCGGCGGCGAGAAAGCCCGCTTGGTGCTGTGCATGCTGGTCTGGCAGCGGCCCAATTTGCTGCTCCTGGACGAGCCCACCAATCACCTGGACCTGGCCACCCGACAGGCGCTGGCCGTGGCCCTCAATGAGTTTGAAGGCTCGCTCATGCTGGTCAGTCACGACCGCGCCCTGCTGCGCTCGGTGTGCGACGAATTCTGGCTGGTCGCGCGCGGGGCCGTCACCTCCTTTGACGGCGACCTCGACGACTACCAACGCTATCTGCTCGACGAGGCCAAGCGCCAGCGCGAGCAGGCCCGAGAACGGACCACGGCCAGCTCCCCGGCCGCCGCCCCTGCGGCCACCGCCCAACAGCGCAAAGACGCCAAGGCGGCCCAGCAACAACAGCAAGCCGCGCTGCGCCCGCTGAAAAAAGAGCTGCAGCAGATCGAGTCACAGCTGGCCCACGCGCAGGCCGAGCAGGGCCGGCTCGAGGCCCTGTTGGCTGTCAGCAGCGACCCAGCCGAACTGGCCGAACAGGGTAAGCGGCTGAAGTCGGTTCTGCAGGACATTGAATCACTCGAAGAGCGCTGGCTGGCGCTGAGCGAGCAGATGGAACGCGCCTTGGCCGCTTGAAGCGCTTGGTCGGTTCAGACTGATACCCACCCAGATTACCGCAGGCCTGACTCAGCTGCCAGCACCGAAGCGGGGCAGGTCCTCCTCGTCGGCCGGGTTGGCCACAGGCTGCAGATTGGGCAACTCTCCCCGAGAAGCCGGCCTATCGGTTTGCAGGCCTCGATCGCCGCCGCCCACCGCATTGGCTGCGTACTGGTACTTAAGAAGCTCCACACACAGGTCGGGGTCGCGGTGAACGTCAAATTTGGCGACAAATTGGTCGATTTTTTTCGCCCGATCGACCAAGTCTGGCTTGTAGTTGACATCGGCCCACATCCGCAGCTGTTCGTCGCTGGGTCGAGGTACCAGAAAGCGCTGCCCAATGGCGCCGCGGTTGTCGCCGCTGCTGCCGGTCAGGCCTGCACTGAGCACGTCGAGCGCGCCGTACGCCTTGGACGCGGCGTTGTCGGACACCCAGTCGCCCTTGACCACCACCTCGGTGACCAGGCGGGGCGCCGCGGCCATGGCCTCCCGGCCCAGACTGGCTCTGGCGCCCCAGCCCAATCGCAGTGGGCAGGTCACGGTGGCGGGCACTTGGTTTTGCAAAGCCGAATACGTGGCCAGAGCACCACCCAAAGAATGGCCGGCCAGATTCAGACTGAAGTGCTCCTCAGGTGGCAGCCGGCTGTTGAGTTGATCGATGTGCGCCTTGACCTGCTGCGTCAATTCGGACGCCTTGCGCATATTCTCTGGGGGCAGAAACCCCAAAATATTGGCCATCGCCCGGGTGAACTGGGCCACCCAGGTGTTTTGACTGCCCATGCCCCCAAACGAAATGGTCACTTGCCGGTTCGGATTGACGGTGATGCTCGCTGCCATGCCGGTCCCAGGATCAAACAGTGAGTTGGTGTGCTTGCCCACCACCGCCCCGCGAGACGAAGTGGCGGCGCCCGTCAGCTGATCGAGGCGCGAATTGAGCAGGGACGAGCGCATGACGCTGTCTGGCAGCAGGTTCACGGTCTGGGCAGGTTCGCCACCCGGGCCTGCTGGCAACTCCACCTCGCTCAAAAAGGCATCCTGCAGCCCATGATCAGCAGGCGTCTTTCTGTGCGGGTACATGGCCAGTTCCACGGTGGCCGAGCAATGCAAGGCCTGCGCGATGCGCTCCTGCGGCAGCACCGGGTGCGAACGGCCGGTTTCGGCACAGCGCAAGCTGGCCAGAGACGCAGAGCCACTGCCCGGCACGGCCGGTGCGCTCACATCGCCCGGCCTGCGCACGGGCATGGGTGCCGCTGCCCCGCGCAGCCCGCCCAACTGGGGCCGGCCCGTGGCCAGGCGCACCAACTCGCTGGCGCGATGGGTCATGCCCTCAACCAGGGCTTTGAAGGCCACCTTGATCAGGCGGTCGGGCCGCGGCAGCCAAATGGATGTGGTGCTCGCTTGGAGCGAGCGGTTCAGTGGGGGCAGCGAAGATCCGGTGGCCATGCAGCGTCTTGGGTACTGGGCGGTCAGCCGCGAATCGGCGCCCAACGCAGATCGGCCAGATCCACGGGGCCACCGTGGGCGCTGGTCTGGGGGGCTGCAGCGCTTGGATGGCCCCCCATGGCCTGGCGTTCATCCGGACTGAAGTCGAGGCGGGCCTGGGCCAGCGCCCCGAGCAAGGTGGCCGACGTGTTGCAGAAGTCTTCCAACAGCTGCGGGAGGCCTTCGAGGTCTTGGACGGCACCCTGCGTGCGCCAGGAGTACACCAGAGACTGTGAGGCCACATCGAGCCCGATGGCGCCGCCTCGCGTGGCCTCTTGGTGAAGATTGAGTCCGAGGGCGGCGATCATCGGCGCCACATCGGCCGCCCCACCGAGTTGGGCCAGACTGGCATAAAACACCACCGATCGGCCATCGGGCGAAGTACAAACGGCCAAGGGCGTACCGTCTTGCATGACCAGGTGCAGCACACCTTCGGCATCGACCTGGGCGCCGGTGCGATAGGCCTGGTTCAGGCTTTCGGCCAGAGCTTGCACCGCCTCACCAAGATCGGGGGCCGGATCGGCATTTGAAGAAGTGGCCATGAATGACTGGGCGACTCAGCGCTGCGGCAGGTAGCGGGCCGGATCGACCGGTTTGCCCTGGCGCCGGATTTCAAAATGCAGCTTGACGCGATCGGCGTCGGTGCTGCCCATCTCCGCGATCTTTTGCCCCTGACGCACCGTCTGGTCTTCCTTGACCAGCAGGCTCTGGTTGTGCGCGTAGGCCGTCAGGTAAGTGTTGTTGTGCTTAAGGATGATGAGGTTGCCATAACCGCGCAAACCGGAGCCGGCATACACCACGCGCCCGTCGGCGGCGGCCAGCACCGCATCGCCGGCCTTGCCCGCAATGTCGATGCCCTTGTTCTTGGCCTCGTCAAACACCCCCACCGTCTGACCCTGGGCCGGCCAGGCCCAGACCAGATCGTCGGCCGATGCAGGCGGTGCACTGGCCGCGGCCGGCGGTGGTGCAGCGGCTGGCGCGGCCGCCGGTGCGGGACGGCCGGCTTGCGGCGGCAGCGGCTGGGCCTGCACCACCGGCGCCCCGATGGGCCGGGCCACCACGCCTTCAGCGGGCGGGGTCACGCGTAAGACCTCGCCGACTTCAATCAGATTGGGGTTGTCAATGCCGTTCCAGCGGGCCAGATCGCGCCAGTTCTGACCGTGATCGAGCGCAATGCGCACCAGGGTGTCGCCCCGCTGCACCGTGTAATGGCCGGGCTTGCCCGCGTTATCGAGGCCGCGCAAGGGCTTGGCTGGCTCAGCCACTGGGGCCGGCGCAGCGCGCACGGACTGAGCCGGCTGAGCCACGGGCGGGGCACTGCTCGGTGCTGGGGCGCTTGCCCGCGCCGGTGCACGAGCGTCGCCACGGTCCTCGACCGGCGCGCGGTTGAGTGTTCGGGTGGAGCAGCCCGCCAACACCAGAGCGCTCAAGGCCAAGAACAAGGGCAGACCTGGGGACTTCTTCACAGGAGATACCTCGACGTCAATCCACGCCAGATTTTAAAGGGACGAAATGCACCGACTCGAGCACGCTCTGGCGCAAACCCTCGGGGCTGCGGTCGATCACCACCAGCGCCTGCGAGCCGCTGGCGGTCAGCACCGGCGCCACCAGGCGGCCGCCCACGGCCAACTGCTCGGTCCAGGCCTCAGGCACCGCCTGCCCGCCAGCGGCGGCGATGATGGCCGCATAAGGCGCCCCCTTGGGATAACCCAACATGCCGTCGCCGAGAAGCAAGTGCAAATTGGGCAGCCGCAGCGGGCGCAGGTTCTCGCGGGCCTTGTCGTGCAGGCCGCGCAAACGCTCGATGCTGTAAACCTCGCTGGCCAACCTGGCCAATACAGCGGCCTGGTAGCCGCAGCCGGTGCCGATCTCCAGAACCCGCCCCAGCGCTTGAGTGCGGCCTTGCATCAGCAGATCGAGCATGCGAGCGACCACGCTGGGCTTGGAGATGGTTTGCCCCAGTCCGATGGGCAAGGCCGTGTCTTCGTAGGCCTGGGTGACCAAGGCCGAATCAACAAATCGGTGGCGTTCAACCTGACCCATGGCAGCCAACACCTGCGGATGAGAAATGCCTTGGCTGGCCAGCTTGCGCACCATGCCGGCCCTGACGGCCTCAGAGTCCATGCCCAGCCCTGGCGGCGTCGCCGGCCTGCTGGCCCGCACGCTCGGCCCGGGAACTGGCTTGGCAGGTGCCGACGCCAAACGCGCCGGAAAGCCCGGCCGGGCCGTCGGCTTGCCGCTGTCCTTCATGATGCGGCCGACCGCGCCTGCCACCAGGGCAGCCGCTCGTGTTCGGTCAGATCAACCTGCAGCGGCGTGAGCGAGACATGGCCGTGCCGCGTGGCATGGAAATCGGTGCCCTCGCCCTCGTCCTTGGCCGGCCCGGCACTGCCGATCCAGTACATGGTCTCGCCGCGTGGGCTGGTTTGCGTGATCACCCGCTCGGCCGCATGGCGGCGACCCAGACGCACCACCTTCAGGCCCTTGATCTGCTCGGCCGGCAAGGTGGGAATGTTCACGTTGAGCAGCCAGGGCGCGCCGCCCTGCCCCACCGCCTGCACATCGGCACGCAAACGCTCGACCAGCGCCCGGGCCTGGGCGGCCGCCACATCCAAGTGGGCCCAGCCCTTTTCGGTCTGGGAAAACGCGATCGCCGGAATGCCAAACAGGTAGGCCTCCATGGCCGCGCCAACCGTGCCTGAATAAATGGTGTCGTCGCCCATGTTGGCGCCGTTGTTGATGCCCGAAACCACCAGATCCGGGCGATAGCCCAGCAAGCC
>JAXITB010000114.1:0-7674 GCA_034680305.1 Polaromonas sp.
CGAGGCGGCATCCGCTCCAGCAAACGCGCCACCCAAGCGGCCGGCTCGTCCAGCGTGTGCAAGTTGCCCACCTCAACGCGCGCCACTAAGCGCAGCGCCCGGCGCTGGCGGGCAAAGAGCCGTTCGTCACACAGCGTGCCGGCAAGCAGCAGCAAGGTAGGGCGCGCGCCGGGATTCATTGGGCCCTCCGGGGAGCCGTAGACGCTCGCAGACACAAGCGTCCGGGCACCACGACATTGCGGGACTGGAACACTTCCCCGGTCTGCATCTGCACCTTCAACAAACCGATGGTGGACTCCACCATGGGCGCCAGCGGCTGCTCGTACGTCGTGAGTTGGTAGGCTGGCCACTGGGCCTGAGGCACATTGTCGAAGCCAACCACCGAAACGTCGTCGGGAACCGACAAGCCCAATTCGTAGCGCAAGGTGTCGATGACCGCAATGGCCATCTGGTCACTGGCAGCGCAAACCGCATCGGGCCTTTGAGCAGGCTCGGCAAACATCTTGAGCGTTGCCTCGCGCGCACGCGCCATGTCGTAATCGCCCGCGCCACGGGCAAACAAAGGCAGGCCGGCCTCTGCCAGACCTTCCATAAAACCACGCTCACGCTCCAGATTCGTGGAGGCATCTTCACGGCCAGCCAGGTAGGCGATGCGGCGGTGCCCCTGCTCCACCAAGAGCCGGGCCAGGGTGCGCCCGCCAAAATGGTTGTCGCTGCGCACCGAATGCACGGTGGTGGCATCGGCCATCACGCGGTTGAACAGCACCACGGGGATATTGGCCTCGGCGCAGCGCCGCGCCAAGGCCGACGACAGGGTGGTCGCGCCCAGAATGATGCCGTCCACCCGGTACTGCAGCAGTTCGCGAACCAGGTCATCGCCATCTTCTTGGTCACTGACGAACAGCAAGACGTGATAGCCGTCCGTTTGCAGGCCCTGCGACAACTGTTGCAGCACGGCCGGGTAAAACAGGTTGTCGAGGTTCGACAGCACCAAGCCAATGATCCGCGAGCGGCCCGTGATCAGGCTGCGGGCATGGGCATTGGGCGCATAGCCCAGTTGCCGAGCGGCAGCGAGCACCTTGCGACGCGTGGCATCGCCCACACTGGCACCGGCAGTGAACGTGCGGCTGACCGCCGACTGCGACACACCGGCCAAGGTGGCGACGTCAATGGAGGTGACGCTAACGCGAGTCACAGCCTGGATCGAGGTTTTGCATAGGTATGCATTGTGCCGATCGGCTCGCGAAGAAAAACGGGGTTTACCCTTGGCACCTCATGGTGCCTGTCATCACCATGGGGTCAATTCGCGCTCGTGTCGGACTGGAGCCTTCTGGCTCCTGCTGATCATCATTGAAGCGCCGAAAAAGATGGACCCGGAGTAGACAGCTGCCGCACCAGTCTCGGTGCGTCGAAGCTGAGCTGAACCAGAAAAAGTCGATCAGATCAATGGTTTGAGTTCGGGGATGGAAGAATTGAAACTTTGAAGAAGGGTTGCATGGCGGGCCAATCGAGATCGTCGCACCAACTCGCTCAGGTACAGATGGAACGTCTTTTGGGGTGCTCCGGGATTCGAATCATATCGACCCTAAACCGTGAGAGCCGCAAGTGCAGCACGTAGGTGTGCAGGTCCTAGATACCCGACAACACCGCGTCCATGGCCGATACGAAGACACTGGACTGCGCGGCCACGTTGTCGACCCGGCGCCGCAGGAGCCTGGCAGGCAGGGGGGCGGCATAGTGCGCAAGCGCATGAAGACGCTTGCCTTTGACCACGATGACCGGACACAGCATGGTCGGCACCTTGACTGTCGCATCGGGTTCGGCAAGCGGCATGGTCAAGCGCGTGGGCAGTGCATCGAGCAGGTCGCTCTGGATCACCACCACGTAAGGGATGCCGTCTTCGGCGCTGTGACTTGGGTTGGTGAAAACGTCGTACTGGGCCATCGTCTGCTCACCAAGGACGCAGGTCAGCACCAGGAATGCCGCTCGCTTCAAAGCGAGCGTTCTGGGCAGTGATCCAGTCCCCGAACTCGGCCTCAAACCGCTTCTTTCGAGCGGCATGGCTAGCCTTGTCGTGGATAGCCTGCAGGGCGTGGTAATGCTCGGCCGAGAGGATCACGGTGTCAAGTTGCCCCGCCTTTTCCACGAACACAGGCTCGCGCTTGGCCTGGGCAGAAAGGCTGCCGAATCGATTTTTGGCTTCGGTGGCAGAAACGCGCATGGTGGAGACCTCGTTGAAATGGCCATTTTAGCCATGCCATGGCCCGGATGACAACGAGGCCAGGCAGTCGAGCCGCTTCGCAGGATGTTGAGCTACAAACAAAACAGGCGCCCGAAGGCGCCTTCAAATTGAAATTTAAACATTGAAAAAACTGGCGGAGAGGGTGGGATTCGAACCCACGGTAGGGTCGCCCCTACGCCTGATTTCGAGTCAGGTACATTCGACCACTCTGCCACCTCTCCTGCTTCGTGTCGAGCTGGAATTCTAGCAGAGCTGGCCGGGACCTCCCGGGCAGTCAGCGCTGTGCCCAGCCCAAGACCGGTGATCAGGCTCAGGGGCGTTTGGGCGCCACCACGGCAGCGTTGCGCGGGGCCACCGTCAGGGCCAGCGTGCCGCCGCCCATGATGCTGCCTTCGCTCATCTCCACCGTTGCGGTGCGATCTTGCTTGGTGAAGACGAGCAGGCTGGTCTTGCCGCGTACGGCCGAGATCAGCGTCCAGCCCTGGGCGGGGTAGGTGTCCACAAAAAAGCGATAGGCTGTATCGACGTCTTTGCCCACGTCGGCCACCACGCGGCCCACCCACTGCTCACCCGCACCGATGATGAGCGACTGTTCGGGCTTGACGGTCGCACCGGGCGGCAAGGCCGACGAGCTCACCACATCGGAGGCCGCGCCCACCTTGTCGCCAGAAACGGTGGTCAGTGGGGTGCTGGTGCAGCCGGCCAGCACGAGTGCAGCCAACAATGAGCAAAACACGGTCTTCATGAACTGGCCTTTGGCATTGGGCAAAATGGATCAGCCCAGGCGCTGCAGGCCACCCATATAGGGGCGCAGCACTTCGGGCACGATGACCGATCCGTCGGCCTGTTGGTAATTCTCCAGCACGGCCACCAGGGTGCGGCCCACGGCCAGACCGGAGCCATTGAGGGTGTGAACCAGCTCATTTTTGCCCTGGGCATTCTTGAATCGGGCCTGCAAGCGGCGCGCCTGGAAGGCTTCGCAGTTGGACACTGAGCTGATCTCGCGATAGGTGTTTTGCGCCGGCAGCCAGACCTCGAGGTCGTAGGTCTTGGCCGAGCCAAAACCCATGTCGCCGGTACACAGCAGCATCACCCGATAGGGCAGACCCAGGGCCTGCAAGATGGCTTCGGCATGACGCGTCATGTCTTCAAGCGCTTCGTCGCTCTTGTCGGGATGCACGATCTGCACCATCTCGACCTTGTCGAACTGATGCTGACGAATCATGCCGCGCGTGTCGCGACCGTAGCTGCCCGCCTCGGAACGAAAGCAGGGGGTGTGAGCCGTCAGCTTGATGGGCAGGTCGGCCTCGGCCAGCACCTGGTCGCGCACGAAGTTGGTCAGCGGCACCTCGGAAGTGGGGATCAGGTAGAGCGGCGTATGGTCGCCTTCGGTGCCGTCTTGTCCACCCTTCTTGGCGGCAAACAGGTCTTCTTCGAATTTGGGCAACTGTCCGGTGCCGCGCAGCGATTCGCCGCTGACGATGTAGGGCACATAGCATTCGGTGTAGCCGTGCTGCTGGGTCTGCACGTCGAGCATGAAGGCCGCCAGGGCGCGGTGCAGGCGGGCCAGTTGGCCCTTCATGACGGTGAATCGCGAGCCGGCCAATTTGGTGCCCAGCTCGAAGTCCAAGCCCAGGGGTTCGCCCACGTCAACATGGTCGCGCATCTCAAACGCAGGCTGGGGCGCACGGGCGCCGTAGCCGGAGCCTGGCGCCCAGCAACGCACCTCGACATTGCCGCCCTCGCCGGCGCCCACCGGCACACTGGCGTGCGGCAAATTGGGCACAGCCAGCAGCAGGCCTTGCAATTCCTGTTGGATCTGATCGAGTCTGAGCGCCGATTGCTCCAACTCGGTCTTGGAGGCGGCCACCTGTGCCATGACGGCGCTGGCGTCTTCGCCTTTGGCCTTGAGCTGGCCGATCTGCTTGGACAGCTGATTGCGCTGGTTTTGCAGCTCCTCAGTACGCACCTGCAAGCGCTTGCGCTCGGCCTCCAGCGACTGGAAGGCCGGCACGTTCAAGAAGGGTTGGGGGGTCTTGCGGCTGTCTAGACCGGCCAGCGCAGCGGCCAGGTCCTTGCGGAGCAGTTGAATGTCGAGCATGGCTTGATTTTAGTCGCCGCACTGCGACACAGCGGATGCCTCGTGGCCCGCCCAAGAGCCGGTGCCCCCGCAGGTCACGAAACGAGCACTGGCAAGCTCAGACCGGTGGCGACGACTCGTCGAGCTTGAGCCCCTTGGGCAGGGGGAATTTGATCGTCTCAGTAATGCCGTCCATCTTGCGCACCGAGATCGCACCGAGCAAGCGGATGCGCTGGATGACCGCCTGCACCAGTACCTCGGGGGCCGAGGCCCCAGCCGTCAGTCCGACGCGGGTCTTGCCCTCAAACCAGGCCGATTTCACATCGGCCGGGCCGTCGACCATGTAGGCCTCGGTGCCCAGGCGGTTGGCGAGTTCGGCCAGGCGGTTGCTGTTGGAGCTGGTGGGGCTGCCGACCACCACCAAAATGTCCACCTGTGAGCTGAGCAGCTTGACCGCATCCTGCCGGTTTTGTGTGGCGTAGCAGATGTCTTGCTGCTTGGGCCGGCGCACCTGCGGAAATCGCGCCTGCACCGCAGCCGTGATTTCCGCCGCGTCGTCCACACTCAGAGTGGTCTGCGTGACCACCGCCAGGCGGTCGGTCTGGCGAGGCTGCACCTTTTGCACATCGGCCACATCCTCGACCAGGTAGATGCCGTCATTGAGCTGCCCCATGGTGCCTTCCACCTCGGGGTGGCCCTTGTGGCCGATCATGATGAATTCGTAGCCTTCCTTGTGCAGCTTGGCCACCTCCACATGCACCTTGGTCACCAATGGACAGGTGGCGTCAAAAATGCGAAAGCCGCGGGCCTGCGCCTCGTCTTGCACCGCCTTGCTCACGCCATGCGCACTGAACACCAGCGTGGCGCCAGCAGGCACCTCGGCCAGCTCTTCAATGAAGATCGCGCCCCGCGACTTGAGGTTCTGCACCACATGGGTGTTGTGCACGATCTCATGGCGCACATAAATGGGCGCGCCGAATTTCTGCAAGGCCCGCTCGACGATCTCGATGGCTCGGTCAACACCGGCGCAAAAGCCGCGCGGCTCGGCCAGCACCACATCGCGCACGGGTTTAAGGGTTGCGGGGCTCATAGGACTCCTATCACCTGGACCTCGAACACCACGGCCTGACCGGCCAGGGGGTGGTTGAAGTCAAACTGCACAGCCCCGTCGGGGCCGACTTGCACAACCGCGCCAGCATACTGCCCCTGCCCGTCGGGGGTGGGGAACTGCACCACGTCGCCGGCCGCATAGCGCTCCAGCGGGTCACCCAGCTCGTCGAGCAGCTTGCGGGCCACCCATTGCACCAGATCCGGGTTGCGCGGGCCGAAAGCCTCACCGAGGGCCAGTTCGAATCGCACGCGTGCCCCTTCGGGCAAGCCCAGCAAACGGGCCTCGATGGCAGGCGACAACTCCCCGGTGCCCAGGCTGAGCGTGGCCGGCTTGTCATGGAAGGTGTTGATGATTTCCAGCCCCTCACCGGCCGGCCCCAGCCCTGCCAGGCGGTAATGCAGGGTCAGAAAGGAATCAGCTTGGACGGTGGGTGCAGCGAGGGTCATGTTGAAAATGAGATTACCGCCTGATTGTAGGTAGCCATCGCCGCCAGGCTCCCGCAAGAGTGCCAGTCGGCCTCGTTTGAGTTTTGTGGGAGCGCCACCCTCGGCGCGATCGGGCGACTGATCGAGCACTGGCTCCTGATTAAAGGCCCCATCGCCGCGAGGGCGCGGCTGCCACTCCCCCATTCTCAGGGAGCGCTGGTCTTTGTGGGAGCGCCGCCCGCGGCGCGATCGGTCGACTGATTAAGCACTGGCTGCCGATCACAAGCCCTATCACCGCGAGGGCGCGGCTCCCACATCGCACTTTTGTCAAATTTTGTTGGGCGGCCTGCAAGACGATCAGTCCAATGGACATCGGGCTTAAGCTGCTTGTGTGAGCCTCAAAGATCTGCCCGCCGATTGCCGACCGCGCGAGAAGTTGCTCGCGCGCGGCACCAGTGCGCTCAGCGACGCCGAATTACTGGCCATCCTGTTGCGCAGCGGCTTGCGCGGCAAAGGTGTGCTGCAACTGGCGCAGGAACTGCTCGATCGCTTTGGGGGGCTGGCCGGTCTGCTGCATACCGACGCGCCAGCGCTGCGGCAAATCAAGGGCCTGGGGCCAGCCAAGCGGGCCGAAGTGGTGGCGGTGCTTGAATTGGCTCGCCGCGCCCTGGAGCAACCGCTGCACAACAAGCCCGTGTTTGACAGCCCGCAAGCGGTGCGTCAGTACCTGCAGTTGCAGCTCGGCGCCAGGCCGCATGAGGTCTTTGCGGTCATGTTCCTGGACAGCCAGCACCGACTCATTGCCCTGGAAGAAATGTTTCGAGGCACGCTCTCGCAAACCAGCGTCTACCCGCGCGAGGTGGTCATGCGGTCACTGAGCCTGAATGCGGCAGCGGTGGTGCTGGCGCATAACCACCCGAGCGGATCGACCCAGCCCTCGCGGGCCGATCAAGCGCTGACGCAAACCCTCAAAAGCGCGCTGGCACTGGTCGACGTTCGCGTACTCGACCACTTCGTGGTCACCAGCACGCAGTCCCTGTCCATGGCCGAACAAGGACTGATCTAAAGACCCAGGTCACCCGGTCTTCATGCCCCATCTTCAACACCGCAGTCGGCCTTGACGTAAAGTGCCGGGCATGAAGACCCCGGCAATCAAGGACCTGCGCGAGCTCAAGTCGGTCAAGCTCGATCTGGCGCGCCAGGCCCGCTTGCAAGCCGAAGAGGCTGCCGCGAAGTTGCAGGCCGAACGCCAGCGACAGGCGCAAGAGCAGTTGTTCGTGCGCAGCGTCGGGGCGGTCAAGCCGCTGGCCGAGCGCCACCGGCAGAAAACCCCACCCAGTCCAACGCGGCCTGCCCCGGTGCCGGTGCAGCAGCAGCGCGACGAGCAGGCGGTGATGCGCGAGGCCCTGTCCGATGAATTCGACGTCGAAACCCTGCTCGACACCGACGAGGCCCTGAGCTTTAGACGGCCAGGCCTCGGGCCAGACGTGGTGCGCAAACTGCGGCGCGGCGACTGGCGACTGCAGGGTCAAATCGACCTGCACGGCCTGCGCCGCGAAGACGCCAGGCAGGCCCTGGCCGACTTCATCCGCGAGGCGCACAAGAGCGGCTGGCGCTGCGTGCGGGTGGTCCACGGCAAAGGACTGGGCTCCCCCGGCAAGACGCCAGTGCTCAAGAACCGGGTCAACAGCTGGCTGGTGCAGAAAAAAGAAGTGATGGCCTTTGTCCAGGCCAGGCCAGCCGACGGCGGCGCTGGCGCACTGGTGGTGCTGCTGATGCAGGGCTGAACGGCCTTTGGAAAGGCGGCCATACCCCA
>JAXITB010000115.1:0-7673 GCA_034680305.1 Polaromonas sp.
ATGTCGGGCAAATGCGTGCCGCCGTGATAGGGGTCATTGAGCACAAACACATCGCCCGGCTGCATGCGGCCATGGTTGTTTTGGATCACGGCCTGGATGCTCTCGCCCATGGAGCCCAGGTGCACCGGCATGTGCGGGGCATTGGCGATCAGCTCGCCTTGGGCGTTGAACAGCGCGCAAGAAAAGTCGAGCCGTTCCTTGATGTTGACCGAATAAGCGGTGTTTTGCAGCTGCAGCCCCATCTGCTCGGCGATGTTCATGAACAGGTTGTTGAACACCTCCAGCAAGACCGGATCGACCGTGGTGCCCAAAGCAAAGCGCTGCTCGCGCGGCACCCGGCGCTCGAGCATGAGGTGGTCGAGCGCCGTCAGGCGGGCCAGCCACTGCGGCTCGACCACGGTGGTGGCGTTTTTCTCGGCAATGATGGCCGGCCCCAGCACCACATCGCCGCAGCGCAGGTCTTCGCGCACCACCAGCGCGGCGTCGTGCCAGCGTCCGCCGCTGTAGAGCCTGACCGTCTCGCGGCGCGGCACCTCGCGCTCGGGATGCAGTGGCTGCGCCTGCTCGGCCGGTGCATCGCCGGCCACCACCGCTTCCACCGACACCGCTTCGACCAACAGGCGCTTGCCCGTCATCAAAAAGGCAAAGCGCTGGCGATAAGCCGCTTCAAAACCGGCGGCAATGGCGGCCTCGTCGCCAAAGGGCACCACCAGTGCAGAGTCGGTGCCCTCGTAGCGCACATGCACACGTCGGCGCACCTGCACCGCCGACTGGCTCAGTTGCTGGCGCACCAAAGCCGCACTGGCCTGCGCGGCCAAGGCGTCGAGCTGCTGGGTGATCTGCGGCAAGGCCTGCGCGCCCAGCGGCAACTCCACCGCCTGCTCACGAATCAGGCTCTGGTCGGCCAGACCCATGCCATAGGCCGAGAGCACACCGGCCAAGGGGTGCACCATCACCCGCGTCATGCCCAGGGCATCGGCCACCAAACAGGCGTGCTGGCCGCCCGCGCCACCAAAGCACTGCAAGGTATAGCGGGTGACGTCGTAGCCGCGCGCCACCGAGATCTTCTTGATGGCATTGGCCATCTGCTGCACCGCGATGCGGATGAAGCCCTCGGCCACCTCCTCGGCACTGCGGCCGCTTTGCTGGGCCAGCGCCTGAAATTGTTCGCGCACCGGCTCGGCACTGAGCGGCTCGTTGGCCTGGGGGCCAAAGACCGGAGGGAAATACGCCGGCTGAATCTTGCCCAGCAGCACGTTCGCATCGGTCACGGCCAGCGGGCCGCCGCGCCGATAACTGGCCGGGCCAGGATTGGCGCCGGCGCTCTCGGGCCCCACCCGAAAGCGTGCGCCGTCAAAGGCCAGGATCGAGCCACCGCCGGCGGCCACGGTGTGGATGCTCATCATGGGCGCGCGCATGCGCACACCGGCCACCTGGGTTTCAAACTCGCGCTCAAACTCGCCGGCAAAGTGCGACACGTCGGTGGAGGTACCGCCCATGTCAAAGCCGATCACCTTCTGGCAGTCGGCCAGTTCGGCGGTGCGGGCCATGCCCACAATGCCACCGGCCGGGCCCGACAAGATGGCGTCTTTGCCGGCAAAGGCCTGGGCGTCGGCCAGACCGCCAGAAGACTGCATGAAAAAGAGCTTCACGCCGGGCATCTCGCGGGCCACCTGGTCCACATAGCGGCGCAAGATGGGCGAGAGGTAAGCGTCGACCACGGTGGTGTCGCCCCGGCTGACGAACTTCATCATCGGGCTGGTTTCGTGGCTGGTGCTGACCTGGGTAAAGCCCAGCTCGCGCGCCAGCCGGGCTGCCGCCTGCTCGTGCGCGGTATAGCGGTAGCCGTGCATGAAAACAATGGCCACACTGCGCAGACCCGCATCGTAAGCGGCCCACAAGCGCTCGCGCAGGTGCGCCTCGTCCAACGGCTCGATCACCTCGCCGTGCGCGCCCACGCGCTCACACGCCTCGATCACCCGCTGATACAGCAACTCAGGCAGCACGATCTGCCGGTCAAACAGGCGGGGCCGGTTCTGATAGGCGATGCGCAGCGCATCGCGAAAGCCGCGGGTGGTCACCAGCAGGGTGGGCTCGCCCTTGCGCTCGAGCAGGGCATTGGTGGCCACGGTCGTGCCCATCTTGACGCATTGCACCTGCTCCGGGCTGACCGGCTCGTCGGGCTTCAAGCCCAACAGATGCCGAATGCCCGCGACCGCTGCATCGCGGTAGTGCTCGGGGCTTTCGCTCAGCAGCTTGTGGGTGAGCAAACGGCCATCGGGGTGCTTGCCCACCACGTCAGTGAAGGTGCCGCCGCGGTCGATCCAGAACTGCCAGCGAGGAGGGGTTGGTGTTGGGCTCATGGGGCAACCATGTTAGCGGCAGTCGGCAGCGGTCCAGGCCAAGGTGGCGGCACTCAGGGGAATCACCCATCACCAGGCCAGCCCATCTGCCCTAAAGTGCACGTCTGGCCAGTGCGCTGCTATGGCGCGCGGTGCGGGCATGCGGCCTGCCCGGCCACAATCGCGTTTTACAGCTACTCAGGAGTCCTTCATGAAGCGTCGCACCCTGCCCCTGGTTTTGGCCGCCCTGGCCGGTATGGCCGGCCTGGCTCAGGCCCAAACCAAATGGGACCTGCCGGCCGCCTACCCGGCCACCAACTTCCACACCGTCAACCTCAACCAGTTCGCGGCCGACATCGACAAGGCCAGCGGTGGCAAGCTCAAGATCACGGTGCATGCCAATGCGTCGCTGTTCAAGGCCCCCGAGATCAAGCGGGCCGTGCAAGGCGGCCAGGCACAGATCGGCGAGATCCTGATGGTCAACTTCCAAAACGAGTGGCAAGTCTGGGGCGCCGACGGCCTGCCCTTTCTGGCCACCAGCTATGACGACGCCATGAAACTGTGGCGCGTGCAAAAGCCGCTGGTTGACAAAAAGCTGGCCGAGCAGGGCATGATGGCCCTGTATGCGGTGCCCTGGCCCCCGCAGGGCATCTACAGCAAGAAGGCGCTCAATTCAGCCGCCGACCTCAAGGGCATCAAGTGGCGCGCCTACAGCCCCGCCACCGCCCGCATTGCCGAGCTGGTGGGTGCGCAACCGGTCACGGTGCAGGCCGCCGAGGTCAGCCAGGCGTTTGCCACCGGCGTGACCGAGAGCATGATGTCCAGCGGCTCGACCGGCGCCGACGCCAAACTGCATGAGCATGTGAAATTCTGGTACGACACCCAGGCCTGGCTGCCCAAGAACCTGGTCATCGTCAACCGCGCGGCCTTCAATGCGCTGGACAAAGCCACCCAGGACGCGGTGATGAAAGCCGCGGCTGATGCCGAAGTGCGTGGCCTGGCCGAAAGCAAAAAAGCCAACGGCGCCTCGCTCAACGTCCTGAGGGCCGGTGGCATGCAAATCCTGCCCCCGCCCGCGCAGCTGACAACCGACATGAAAAAAGTCGGCGATACCCTGCTGACCGAATGGCTGGGCAAGTCGGGGGCCGAAGGCCAGCAGTTGGTTGACGCCTTCCGGCGCTGAGCATTTCACCTGTGCGCCGACTGCTCGACGGGCTCTACAGTGCAACGGCCGCGGTGGCGGCCGTTTTCATGGTGGGGCTGCTCATCATGGTGCTGCTGTCCATTGCCGGCCGGCAGTTGGGCTTTCACCTGCCGGGCACCGACGCCTATGCCGGCTACCTGATGGCCGGCAGCGGCTTCCTGGCCCTGGCACACACCCTCAAGCGGGGCGAGCACATCCGGGTCACCTTGCTGCTGCATCACCTCTCGGGGCGGGCTAGGCGGGTACTCGAATTGTGGGCTCTGGGGGCAGGCACCTTGCTGGCCCTGCTGTTTGCCTGGTACAGCGTGCGGCTGGCCTGGCAGTCACACCTGTTCAACGACATCTCCACCTCCAACGACGCCACCCCCCTGTGGCTGCCGCAGTTGGGCATGGCCTTTGGTGCCGTGGTGATGGCGCTGGCCTGCCTGGACGAGTGGGTGCTGGAGTGGCGCGGCCTGCGTCAACCCGAATCAGCGGGCGAAGCCCTGCGCAATGAGTAAGCATGAGTGATTTAGCCATTACCGCCCTGCTGGTGATCTCGCTGTTCCTGATTCTGGGCAGCGGCGTCTGGATCGGTCTGACGCTGTCGGGCGTGGCCTGGATCGGCATGCAACTGTCTTCATCGCGCCCGGCCGGTGACGCCATGGCGGTGACCATCTGGGGGTCGGCCTCGAGTTGGACCCTGACCGCCCTGCCGTTGTTCATCTGGATGGGGGAAATCCTGTTTCGCACCCGCCTGAGCAACGACATGTTCAAGGGCCTGGCCCCCTGGATGCACGCCCTGCCGGGGCGGTTGCTGCACACCAACGTGGTGGGCTCGACCATCTTCGCGGCGGTTTCAGGCTCGAGCGCAGCCACCTGCGCCACCATCGGCAAGATGACCCTGCCCGAACTGGCCCGGCGCGGCTACCCAGAGCATCTGGTGATCGGCTCGCTGGCCGGGGCCAGCACCCTGGGGCTGCTGATCCCGCCGTCGATCATCATGATCGTCTATGGCGTGACGGCCGAGGTTTCCATTGCCAAGCTGTTCATTGCCGGCGTGCTGCCCGGCCTCATGCTGGCGATGCTGTTTTCGAGTTACATCATCGGCTGGTCATTGCTGCACCCGAATGCGATTCCGCGCGAAGACAGCAGACCGACACTGATGGAAAAGCTGGCCGCCTCGCGCCACCTGATTCCGGTGGTTCTGCTCATCGTGAGCGTGCTCGGCTCCATTTACGGCGGGCTGGCCACGGCCACCGAAGCGGCGGCTGTCGGCGTGGTGGGCGCTCTGGTGCTGTCGGCCTTGCAGGGCTCCCTGAACTGGAGCAGCTTTCGCGATTCGCTCATGGGCGCCACCCGGCTGTACTGCATGATCGCGCTGATATTGGCGGGTGCGGCCTTCCTGACCCTGAGCATGGGCTACATCGGTCTGCCGCGCCACCTGGCCGAGTGGATCAGCTCTTTGGGCCTGACCCCTGGCCAATTGATTTTGGTGCTTGCTGTTTTCTACATCATCCTGGGCTGCTTTCTCGACGGCATTTCCATGGTGGTGCTGACCATGGGCGTGCTCATGCCCACCATACAGGCCGCCGGCATCGACCTGATCTGGTTCGGAATTTTCATCGTGGTGGTGGTCGAAATGGCCCAGATCACCCCGCCGGTGGGCTTTAACCTGTTCGTGCTGCAAGGCATGACCGGCCGTCACCTGCTGTGGATCGCCCGCGTGACCCTGCCCATGTTCCTCATGATGGCGCTTGCCGTGGCCCTGATCTATGCCTTTCCGGCCATCGTGACCTGGCTGCCCAAGCAAATGATGTGAGGTCAGGCGCTCTGACAGCGCTTGACCCGCCCAAGCTCAGCTGAACCAGCCCGCACCGAAACGTCGGGCACCAAAAGGGCTGGGGTCGATTGGTGGCGCTTCGCCCAGCATCAGGGCCGCCAGCAACTCGCCGCTGCCCGGCCCCGTTGAAAACCCAATGTGCTGATGCCCCAGCGCCAGCCAGACCCCGGCCTGACCGGGCGCGGCATCAAGCATGGGACGGCTGTCGGGCAGCGTGGGGCGACTGCCCAGCCAGGGCTGGGCATCGAGCGCTGCACCCAGCGGTAGCACCTGCCGCACCGCCGCCTCGGCCTGCTGCAGCATGCCGGCACGCGGCGGTGCCGATGCATCGTCGAGCTCGACCCCCGTGGTCAGGCGCAGGCCGCCCCGCATGGGCGAAAGCACGCAGGCCGCAGCGGTGTCATAAATGGGTCGCCGCAAGCCGGCCCCCTGCCAGGCGTAGTGCATGTGATAACCCCGCTCATGGAGCATCGGCAAGCGCCAGCCCCACTGCGCCCGCAAAAAATCGCGCGCCCGGGGCCCCAGGGCCAGCACCACCCGATCGACCTCGATGCACTGGCCCGATGCCGTCTCGACGCGCCACAGTGGTCCACTGGCACGCAGGGTGCGCACCTCCTGCTGCAGCCAGCGCACACCACGCTGCATCAGGCTTTGGGCCAGTGCGCGCACCACCGCACCCGGCTCATCGACCGAAGCGGCACCGCGCACCCACAGGCCATGGCTAAAGCCCTGGCGCAAGTCGGGCTCGAGCGCTTGCAAGCCTGACGCGTCCAGGGCCTCGCAAGACAGGCCGTGCGCCGCATACAGCTCGCGCGTCCAGGCCGCGCCCTGCCAGGCTTGCGCAGAGCGATACAAAAACAACCAGCCCTCATCACGCCAGTGATGCTCGGCCCCGGCCTGCGCCAGCCACTGCTGGTGCAGCGGCCGCGAGAAGGAAATGAGCGCGTGCAGGGCCTGCGTCGTTTGGGGGAGTACCGCCTGTCGGGCGTGGGCCAAAAAGGCCGCCGCGGCCGACCAGCGGGCCAGCACCTCTTGGGGCCGCACCCGCACACCCGGATGCCGGCCCAACAAGATGCGCGGCAACTGAGCCCACAAGCCCGGATGGTTGATCGGCAGCAAAGAGGTGGGCGAGACGATGCCGGCATTGCCATGGCTGGTCTGCGTGCCTGGCTCGCAGCGGTCGATCAGCTGCACATCCAGGCCCCTGCGCCGCAAGGCCCAGGCGCAGGCCACGCCCACCATGCCCGCCCCGATCACCGCGACGCGCATGTCGCCCCTGGCGCAAGGCCGCCTGCCGCAACGGGCCCAGTCGTGTCATGATCACTCATCCCCGCATGATAGACACAGACCATCCTCCCTCCAGTGCCAGCCAGGAGCGCCCCTTAAACAGCGCTCTGAAGATCGGCTCGCGCACAATGCAGCTCGTCGGCGTGATCATGCTCGACACCCACTTCCCCCGGCCACCCGGCGACATGGGCCAGCTGCAGACCTACCAGCGAGCGGGCATTTCAGCGCGCCTGCTGCGGGTGCCGCAGGCCAGCGCCAAACGGGTGGTCCAGCAGGCCGATCCGACGCTCCTCAAGCCCTTCCTGGAGGCGGCGACTGCACTGGCCAAGGAAGGGGCCACGCTGATCACCACCACCTGTGGCTTCCTGGCTCGTCATCAGCAAGCCTTGCAGGCGGCGGTGTCGGTGCCGGTCCTCACATCGAGCCTGCTTTGGTGCAAGCATCTGCCTGACTGCGGCATCGTGACCTTCGATGCCGCCAGCCTGAGCACCGATGTGCTTGAGGGCGCTGCCGTGCCCCTGGGTACGCCAGTGGCAGGGCTTGAGCCAGGCTGCACCATGCACCGGGCGATTCTGGAGGACCACCCCGAGATGGACCTGGCGCAAGCCCAGCGCGATGTGGTCCGCGCCGCCATGCAATTGGTCGATCGGCATCCGCGGCTGCACCACATCGTGCTCGAGTGCGCGAACATGCCGCCCTACCGCCAGGCCGTGGCACAGGCCACCGGTCGCACCGTGCATGATCTGGAAACCCTGCTGCTCGATCAGGTGAGCATGCGCTGCAGCTGACCAAAGGCCCCATCGCCGCGAGGGCGCGGCTCCCACTCCTTCGATCCCGGCTTGCTGAGAGCTTGTGGGAGCGCCGCCCTCGGCGCGATGGGGCCTTGAAGGTTCATGCCCTCACCCCGACCCTCTCCCAGAGGGAGAAACACAGGGGCAGCGCCGCGAGGGCGCGGCTCCCGCCCTTTCGCCCCAGGCTTGCTGAGAACTTGTGGGAGCGCCGCCCTCGGCGCGATGGG
>JAXITB010000116.1:0-7673 GCA_034680305.1 Polaromonas sp.
ATGCCCTGAACAGGCAAGAGTGGGAGCCGCGCCCTCGCGGCGATGGGGCCTGTGATCAGATGCTGCGCCCGATCAAGGGCCGCATCGCGCCGGGGGCAGCGCTCCCACAAAGGTGGTGCCTCGGGCAAGCACAAGGTCGGCGGTGCAACACGATGGGCCGCTCGGCCCAGGCCGAGGGCACTGCCTCGGCGATGGGATGGCACTCAGGTTTTGTCGCGCAGCTCGCGGCGCAAGATCTTGCCCACCGGGGTCTTGGGCAGCTCGGTGCGGAACTCCACCAACTTGGGCTGCTTGTAGCCGGTCAGGTTGGCGCGGCAGTGCTCGCGCACCTGTTCTTCGGTGAGCGCGGCGTCTTTTTTGACGATAACGAGCTTGATCGCTTCGCCTTGTTTGTCATCGGGCACGCCCACGCAGGCGGCCTCGAGCACGCCAGGGATCATGCCGACCACGTCTTCGATCTCGTTGGGGTAGACGTTGAAGCCGCTGACCAAAATCATGTCTTTCTTGCGATCGACGATCTTGAAGAAACCCTGCTCGTTGACGATGCCGATGTCGCCGGAGCGGAAGTAGCCGTCGGCCGTCATGACGCGGGCGGTTTCGTCGGGGCGCTGCCAGTAGCCGGCCATGACCTGCGGGCCTTTGATGGCGATCTCGCCGGGCTGGCCGGGCGCCACCTCGTTGCCAGCGTCGTCGAGCAGCTTGAACCAGGTGCTGGGAATGGGCACGCCAATGGTGCCGGTAAACGAGCGACTGGTCACCGGGTTGCAGCTGGCCGACGGTGCGGTTTCGGACAGGCCGTAGCCTTCACAGATGGGGCAGCCGGTTTTCTCGAGCCAGAGCTTGGCCACCGCGCTTTGCACCGCCATGCCGCCGCCGAGCGAGACCTTCAGGTGCGACCAGTCCACCTTGTTGAAGTCGGGGTGATTGGCCAGGCCGTTGAACAGGGTGCTGACCGCCGGAAACATGTGAATGCGGTGATTGGCCAGCTCCTTGAGCACCGCGGGCAGGTCGCGTGGGTTGGGGATGAGGATGTTCTTGGCGCCCGAGCGCATGCCCAGCATCATGTTCACCGTGAAGGCGAAGATGTGATAGAGCGGCAAGGCGCACACATAGGTGGGCTGCTCGCCGGGCGGGATGGCGGCCATGGCCGGCGCGTTCCAGGTTTCGGACTGCAGCAAGTTGGCGATGATGTTGCGGTGCAAGAGCACCGCCCCTTTAGAAACACCCGTCGTGCCGCCGGTGTACTGCAGCACGGCCACATCGTCGGGGGTCAGGTCGGGAGTCTGCATCGGGGCCCGTGCGCCCTGAGCCACCGCGTCATTGAAGCGCACCGCCTGCGGCAGGTTGAAGGCAGGCACCATCTTCTTGACGTTGCGCACCACGTAGTTGACGATGGCCCCCTTGAGCAATCCCAGGCGGTCGCCCATGGCGGCCAACACCACATGCTTGACCGGGGTGCTGGCGATGCAGGCCTCGAGCGTGGCACCAAAGTTTTCAAGGATGACGATGGCCTTGGCCCCGGAGTCCTTGAGTTGATGCTCAAGCTCACGCGCGGTGTACAGCGGATTGACGTTGACCACCACATAGCCGGCCCGCAAGATCGCCGCCACCGCCACCGGGTATTGCGGCACGTTGGGCATCATGATGGCGACGCGGTCGCCCTTGGCCAGGCCCAGGCTCTGCAAATACGCCGCGAAGGCGCGCGATACCGAGTCGATGTAGCTGAATCGAAACTCCTTGCCCAAGAAGCTGTAGGCCACCTTGTCGCCGTGCTTTTGAAAGCCCTCTTCGAGCAGCGCAACCAGCGACTGGTACTGCGAGGCATCAATGTCGGCGGGCACGCCAGGCGGATAGGCCTGTAGCCAGGGGCGATCTTGGGTTGGGGTGTTCATGCGTTGTCTCCTGAATTGGTTTTATGTCGCGCGCCGCAAGCGGTCAGCGCCCTGGGGCCTGACCTGCCTGCCTGCCTGTTTGCTTGCGGCCGGGTGGAGGCGGTTTATTCGATGGCTTTGCCCATGTCTTCAATGACTTTCTTGGCGTCTCCAAAGACCATCATGGTCTTGTCCATGTAAAAGAGTTCGTTGTCCAGACCGGCATAACCCGCAGCCATGGATCGCTTGTTGACGATGACGGTCTTGGCCTTGTAGGCCTCCAAAATGGGCATGCCGTAGATGGGGCTGCCCTTGACGTGCGCGGCTGGGTTGACCACGTCATTGGCGCCCAGGATGATGGCCACGTCGGCCTGACCGAATTCGGCATTGATGTCTTCCATCTCGAAGACCTGGTCGTAGGGCACCTCGGCCTCGGCGAGCAACACATTCATGTGACCAGGCATGCGGCCAGCCACCGGGTGAATGGCGTACTTCACGTTGACGCCTTTTTCGGTGAGCTTTTGCGCCAGTTCCTTGACCGCGTGCTGTGCGCGCGCCACCGCCAGACCGTAGCCGGGAACGATGATCACGCTTTCGGCATTGCCCAGGATGAAGGCCGCGTCGTCGGCCGAGCCGCTCTTGGCGGTGCGCTGCACCGCCGCGCCTTGCGCCGCCGCACCCGCTTCGCCGCCGAATCCGCCCAGGATCACATTGAAGAACGAGCGGTTCATGGCCTTGCACATGATGTAGCTCAGGATGGCGCCCGACGAGCCCACCAAGGAGCCGGCGACGATGAGCATGCTGTTGTTCAGGCTAAAGCCGATGCCGGCCGCAGCCCAGCCGGAATAGCTGTTGAGCATGGACACCACCACCGGCATGTCGGCCCCGCCGATCGGAATGATGATCAGCACGCCCAGCACGAACGACAGCGCCAGCATGACCAGGAAGGCGTCCCAGTTGCCGGTGAACATGAAGAACACGCCCAGACCGACGGTGGCCAAGCCCAGCACCAGGTTGACCATGTGCTGCCCGGCAAAGACCACCGGTGCGCCCTGGAACAGGCGGAACTTGTATTTGCCCGAGAGCTTGCCAAAGGCGATGACCGAGCCGCTGAAGGTGATGGCGCCAATGGCCGCACCCAAAAAGAGCTCGAGGCGGTTGCCGTAGGGAATGTCGACCGTGCCCTTGCCCTTGGCCACGATGCCAAAGGCCGCCGGCTCGACCACCGCTGCGATGGCGATGAAGACCGCCGCCAGGCCGATCATGCTGTGCATGAAAGCGACCAACTCGGGCATCTTGGTCATCTCGACCCGCTGGGCCATGAGGGTGCCGGCCGCCCCGCCGATCACCAGACCCAGCAGCACATAGCCCAGACCGGTGGCCTGGCCCGAAAGCTCGACGATGAGCGCGGCAGTGGTCAGCACGGCAATGGCCATGCCGGTCATGCCGAAGAGGTTGCCGCGAATGGACGTGGTCGGGTGCGACAGGCCCTTCAAGGCCTGAATGAAACAGACGCTGGCCACCAAATAGAGCAGCGTGACAAGGTTCATGCTCATTTTTGCGCTCCCGCTTTTTTGTCTTTCTTCTTGAACATCTCGAGCATGCGCCGGGTGACCAAAAAGCCGCCGAACACATTGACCGCAGCCAGAGCCACGGCCAGCACCCCCATGGTCTGACCCAAGGGCGTTTCGGTCATGGCGGCGGCCAGCATGGCGCCGACGATGACGATGGCCGAGACCGCATTGGTGACGGCCATCAGCGGGGTGTGCAGGGCTGGCGTGACGGTCCAGACCACGTGGTAGCCCACATAGATGGCCAGCACGAAGATGATGAGGTTGATGATGGTGGGGGAGACGACTTCCATGGCGTGAACTCCTGTTGTGCTTGTTGTCGTGATCAGGCGCGCAGCACCTGGCCGCCCTGAGTCATGAGGCAGGCGGCGACGATGTCGTCCTGCATGTCGATGTTCAGGCTGCCTTCCTTGCTGACGATGAGCTTCATGAAGTCGAGCAGGTTGCGGGCGTACAGGGCGCTGGCGTCGGCGGCCACCAGGGCCGGCACGTTGGTCTCGCCCACCAGGATCACCCCGTGCTTGGTGACGGTTTGGCCCGGCTCGGTCAGCGGGCAGTTGCCGCCTTGCGGGGCGGCCAGATCGACGATGACGCTGCCGGGCTTCATGGCCTTGACCATGTCTTCGGTGACCAGCACCGGCGCTGGCCGGCCGGGAATGAGTGCGGTGGTGATCACCACATCGGCCTGGGCCACCCGCTTGGCCACTTCCAGCTTCTGGCGCTCGAGCCAGGAAGGCGGCATGGGCCGGGCATAGCCGCCCACGCCTTCAGCGGCTTCTTTTTCTTCCTGGGTTTCGTAAGGCACATCGATGAACTTGGCGCCCAACGACTCAACCTGCTCCTTGACGCTGGGCCGCACATCTGAGGCTTCAATGACCGCGCCCAGGCGCTTGGCCGTGGCAATGGCCTGCAAGCCGGCCACGCCCACGCCCAAGATGACCACCCGGGCCGCCTTGACGGTGCCGGCGGCGGTCATGAGCATGGGGAAAAAGCGCTGATAACGCTCGGCGGCCATCATCACGGCCTTGTAGCCGGCGATGTTGGCCTGCGATGAGAGCACGTCCATACTTTGCGCCCGGCTGGTACGCGGTGCGGCCTCCAGGGCAAAGGCGCTCAGACCGGCATGGGCCAGACGATCCAGGCCAGGTCGGTCAAAGGGGTTGAGCATGCCGATGAGCACGCCGCCGCTCTTGAGCAAAGGCACTTCCGACTCTTGCGGGCAGCGCACCTTGAGGACGATGTCGGCCGCGTAGGCGCCCGCCGCGTCAGTGATCTGGGCACCGACGGCGGTGTAGGCCTCGTCGGGGGCGCTGGCGGTCACCCCGGCACCCGACTGGATGCGCACGGTGTGGCCCTGGGCCATGAATTTTTTGGCCGTCTCGGGGGTCACCGCGACGCGCGTCTCGCCCGGCAGGGTTTCTGCGGGTACTCCTATGAGCATGGCGCTCTCCTTATTTTTTCTTGGCCGAGCTTAACCCCAGCCGGATTGTGAGCTTTCGTGAAGCTTACATGAGTTTTTTCATGAGGGCGCTGAGAAAGGCATGACTTCATGAGATTTGATTTTTATTGCCTCGGGTAAAGCGGCGGCTGGTACGCGTCAAAGCAGGCTCATTTTGAGGTAGGCATCACAAACTCGGCGCCCTTGGGCGTGCTCTCGGGCCAGCGCTGCATGATGGATTTTTGCTTGGTATAAAAACGCACGCCCTCTTCGCCATAGGCGTGCATATCGCCAAAAAGACTGCGCTTCCAACCGCCGAAACCGTGCCAGGCCATGGGCACCGGAATCGGCACATTGATGCCGACCATGCCCACCTGGATGCGCCGGGAGAACTCGCGCGCCACGTTGCCGTCACGCGTGAAGCAGCTCACGCCGTTGCCAAACTCGTGGTCGTTGATGATCTGCACCGCGGTGGCGAAATCGGGCACGCGCACACACGACAAGACCGGCCCGAAGATCTCTTCCTTGTAGATCTTCATGTCGGTGCTGACCTGATCGAACAAGGTGCCGCCGAGCCAGAAACCAGCCTCACAGCCGCTGCCGGCGCGGGCGCCGTCGAACTGCCGGCCATCGACCAGCAGCTTGGCGCCCTCGGCCACACCTGCATCGATGTAGCCACGAATGCGCTGGCGCGCCGCTTCGGTGACGATGGGGCCCATTTCAGCGGCCAGGTTCTCGCCATTGAGCACCTTCAGGGCCTGGGTGCGCTCGATCAGTTTGGGCATGATGCGCTCGCCCACGTCGCCCACCAGCACCGCCACAGAAATCGCCATGCAACGCTCGCCGGCCGAGCCGTAGGCGCTGCCGATGAGCGCATCGACCGCCTGGTCGAGGTCGGCATCGGGCATGACAACCATGTGGTTCTTGGCACCGCCCAGCGCCTGCACCCGCTTGCCGTGGTGGGCGCCGGTCTCATAGATGTAATTGGCGATCGGCGTGGAGCCGACAAAGCTGATGGCCTGCACATCGGGGTGGACCAGCAGCGCGTCGACCGCCTCTTTGTCGCCCTGCACCACATTGAAGACGCCGTCGGGCAGGCCGGCTTGCTTGAGCAACTCGGCCATGAACAGGCTGGGGCTGGGGTCAATCGGGCTGGGCTTCAAGATGAAGGTGTTGCCCGCCGCGATGGCCACCGGGAACATCCACATGGGCACCATCACCGGAAAGTTGAAGGGCGTGATGCCGGCGACCACACCGAGAGGCTGGCGCATGGTCCAGTTGTCGATGCCGGTCGAGACCTGCTCGGTGTAGTCGCCCTTGAGCAGTTGCGGGATGCCGCAGGCAAACTCGACGATCTCGATGCCGCGGGTAACCTCGCCCTGCGCGTCGGTGAACACCTTGCCGTGCTCAGCGGTGATCATGTGGGCCAGGGTGTCGCGCTGCGCGTTGAGGAGCTCAAGAAACTTGAACATCACCCGGGCGCGACGCAGCGGGGGGGTGTCGGCCCAGCCGGCAAACGCAGCGCGGGCCGCGGCCACGGCGCGCGCCACCTCGCCGCCATTGGCCAGAGCCACCTGGCCACTGACCGCACCGGTGGCCGGGTTGGTGACCGGCTGCTGGCGGCCGGAAGTGCCGGCCACACGCTGGCCGTTGATGAAATGGTCGATGGGGGTCATGGCGGTCTCCAAGGGATGCCTGGGTGGCCGGGATCAACGCGTACCAATCGGCGCGGGGATCAGAGCACACCCGGGGGACGGGTACAAAGGGGGGCCGCACCCAACGGGCACGGAAGTCAAAGCGCGCCCAGAGGACGTGCGTGGGCGCAAGTCTAGGCAGCCCCGCCGCGCCCCACAAGACGGCGCCACTGAATTGATTGTTCAAAATGGTGAACAATCAAGGCATGAATGAGCAAAAAGTCACTGCGCTTTGGGGCCACCTGCACTGGCTGAGCATGCTGGCCCAGCAGGGCAGCTTCACCGCCGCAGCCGCCCGTCTGGGCGTGAGCAAGGCCGCCATGAGCCAGCGCATCGCCGAGCTCGAGCGTGCCGCCAAGGTCACCCTGGTGCAACGCACCACCCGCAGCGTGCGTCTGACCGAGGCCGGGCAGAAGCTGGTCGATGACACCCGCGCCGCCTTCGAGCAGATCGAACACAGCTTCGCGCAGGTGCGCGACCTGGCGGCCCAACCCAGTGGCCTGGTTCGCCTGACCGCGCCCGTCGCGCTGGCCCGCCAGCAACTCATGCCGCTGCTGTCGGAGTTCCTCAAGGCTCACCCGCAGGTGCGCATCGAGCTCGACCTCTCAGACCGCTTGAGCGCCCTGGCCAGCGAAGGCTTTGACCTGGCCATCCGCCACACCGAACGCGCACCCGACACCCATGTGGCCTGGGCCCTGTGCAGCACGCAGTCGGTGCTGGTGGCCACGCGCAGCTACCTGCGCCGGCGGGGCGAACCACAAACGCCACCGGAGTTGCAAGACCACAACTGCCTGCACTATCCCCGCTCACAAGACAGCCCGGCCTGGACCTTTGAGCGCCCTGCCGATGGGGGCGAGCGGGTCACGGTGCCGGTGTCGGGCAACTTTGCCGCCAACAACAGCGAAGCCCTGCGCGAAGCGGCGCTGGCCGGCGCCGGCATCGCCCTCATGCCCGACTTCAGCGCCCAAGCGGCGCTGGCCCAAGGCAAGCTGGTGCGCGTGCTGCCGAACTGGAAGCCAGTGGGCGCCTTTGCCGAAACCATCTACGCCATCCGGCCCTACACCCCGCACGTGCCGCGCGCCGTGGCCGCACTGGTCGA